>NZ_QRQB01000020.1:0-12921 GCF_003475785.1 Coprobacillus sp. AF33-1AC
AAAGTGATATTTATGTACTGGCAAGGTACGTTTATATCATACAAGAACAAAGTTGAACATATCATTTTGGATATGCCCTCTGTCGCAAAAACATCACATTATTTTTATGAAAGATCAGGATTTTTAAAAATAAGTAAAAATGAATTACCAATTGCTTATTCTTATCCTGACAGAGATAGTATTTTATATATGCTTGATAGTGGACTTGGAGAAGGTAATGGAAAGATCATATTTTATGAAAACATCTAGAATAGCGTTTTCAACTTGGGAAGAAGATGTTGAATTAGCTAGAAGTTTGTGGGGAAATCCACAAGTAACAAGATATATTTGTGCTAGTGGTAAAATGAGCGAAGAAGAGATAACGCATCGTTTAAAATTAGAGATGACAAACCAAATGAAATATCATGTACAATACTGGCCGATATTTATTTTGGATAGTCATGAATTAATAGGATGTTGTGGATTAAGACCATATAAAGATTATCAATATGAAATGGGGATACATTTACGACCTCAGTTTTGGAACAAAGGTTATGCATTAGAAGCTTGTAAAGCAGTGATTGATTATGCATTGAATTATTTACACGCAGAAAGTTTATTTGCGGGACATCATCCTAAAAATAAAGCATCTCAAAAGTTATTAATAAAGCTGGGATTTCAATATGTAAGGGATGAATTTTATAAACCAACAGGGCTTTATCATCCATCCTATAAGTTAAAGAAAAATTAAAAAGTGTATTTATTATAATTTTAATATGAAGGAAAGTATATGAAAAAGGAAGAGATTTATCAATATCTAAAAGAACACAATATTCAATTTGAAGTGACTGAACATGATGCCGTTTTCAATATGGAAGAACTTACACATGTTGAATTACCCAATCCTGAATGGGATGCAAAGAATTTGTTTGTTAGAGATGATAAAAAGAAAAATTATTATTTGATTACTGTAAAAGGCAATCAACGTGTTAATTTAAAAGCTTTTCGTAAACAACATGGATTGCGAAATCTTTCTTTTGCATCTCCAGAGGATTTAGTGGCTATGATGAATTTAAAACCAGGGCTGTAAGCCCGTTAGGAGTTTTGAACGATGATAAACGATGTGTACATTTTTACTTGGATGTACAATTTAAAGGACAAAAAATAGGCATTCATCCTAATGAGAATACGGCGACCATTTGGATGAATACAGATGATTTAGTAGCGTTAATACAAAAACACGGAAATGATGTCACCTTTGTAGAAATATAGAATATTTTTATTATAGTAGTTTGTGACTTAAGATAAGTTAAAGGAGCTTTATTATGGAATTGAGAAAGTATAACGAAGATGATGTTCTAGCAATGATTCAAATTTGGAATGAAGTCGTTGAAGAAGGTGTGGCTTTTCCCCAAGTTGATTATCTTGATGAAGAAAGTGGGCATATATTTTTTAAAGAACAAAGTTATTGTGGTGTAGCCACTGACCAAGGGAAAGTCGTCGGACTTTATATTCTTCATCCTAATAATATTGGTCGATGTGGTCATATAGCCAATGCCAGCTATGCTGTCAAATCTGATTGTCGAGGACAACATATTGGTGAAAAATTGGTTAGTGACTGTCTTGTACAAGCAAAGAAGTTAGGGTTTAAGCTTTTGCAGTTTAATGCGGTTGTAGAAAATAATGTTCATGCAAGGCATTTGTATGAAAGACTTGGCTTTGTACAAATTGGAACAGTACCGCATGGTTTTTGTATGAAAGATGGTTCTTATCAAAATATTTGTTTGTATTATTATGAATTATAAAATTTTTAGTACTTCATTAAGAAGTACTATTTTGTTATATTTGATGCATTTATCTCATTAGCAACCTCTAGTTGACAAATAGAAAAGCCTGGTTGGTAGTCAAATTTAGTACTTTTGTATAAAATGAAGATACAAAGAAAGGGGATAATATGAAAATATCTGAAAAAATTACATCATTAAGAAAACAAAAAGGTTGGTCTCAAGAAGAATTGGCTTATCAACTTAATGTGACAAGACAAGCTGTGTCTAAATGGGAAAGTGGACAATCATTGCCGGATACTGAAAAAATAATTCAATTAAGTAAAATCTTTCAAGTAACAACAGATTATTTGTTATTAGAAGATTATCATCATGATCAAGTAGAACAAAATGAAATAGATTATTATTTAAGTAAGGAACAAGCAATGAATTATTTAACATTAAGAAAAAAGGCTGCACCTTTTATCGCTTTAGCGACATCGTTATGTATTGTTTCACCAGTGTTATTAATTGGTTTATCAGCGTTAAGTGAATACAGTTCTTTGAGATTAAGTGAAGACCTTGCTTGTGGTATTGGCTTGTCATTTTTAATTGTTTGTGTAGCTATAGCCGTTATTTTGTTTTTACACTTTGCCAATCAAGTGAAATCCTATCAGTATTTAGAAACTGAAGCATTTATTTGTGAACAGGGAGTAAAAGAGTATATTAAAACTGAGAAAAAGAATTTTCAAAATCGTTATAATCAGTTAAATATAATAGGAACATCACTATGTATCCTATCGGTTTTGGGTATCTTTGTTTCAATGACTATGTCTGAAATCTTTGTTGTCTTTGGTGTTTGTATAACACTTATTGTTGTTTCACTTGGGGTCTATGCATTTGTATATGGGGGAACAGTTTATTATGCTTATGCAAAGATTTTAGAAGAAGGAGAGTATACCAAAAAACAAAAAGCAAAAAAATCACTAAAGAGTATGGTGAGTGGTATTTATTGGCTTATTGTGAGTGCTATTTACTTTTTCTATACATTTGGGCCTTATGGTAATGGACAAGGTCAATATAGTTGGTTTATATGGCCAATAGCGGGTGTCTTATACGCAGCAATGATGATGGCTTTTAATTATGTAAATAGAAAATAAAAATACGTTCAGTATCAAAACCGAACGTATTTTTATTATTGCAAAATGAGTTCAACAGTAATATTTTCATCATCTTCTGTTATACAATCAACTCTAACAGTTGCTTTTGTACCTAGATAATTTTTAAAGTCAGGATCAACTTTAGCTGATTTAATTCTTTTTTTAATATATGGTTCAACTAATATCCTGAGAAGCTTTTGAGTATCAGGGTCTTGAGAATCGGAAAATATGTATTTAAAAAAATGAGGATTATTAAATATCGCTGAATTATTCATTTTTTCACCTCCCAATATTATATATGGTTTTTAAGAGGTCTTTTTCTTTTAAAAAATAAAAAATATTTCAATTAATGAAACATTTTATTGAGAAATGATTTCTACGCCATCTTCGGTAACCAAGAATGTATGTTCCCATTGAGCAGATAATTTACCATCATCAGTATAAACTGTCCAATCATTATCGTACCCTAAATGAATATGTCTTGTTCCTTGATTAATCATAGGTTCAATTGTAAAGACCATACCGGGAACAATAAGTTCTGTTTTTTCGTTTGGTTTAAAATGAAAAACATAAGGATCCTCATGCATGCTTGAACCAATACCATGACCACAAAATTCTTGAACAACACTATATCCGTTTAAATGAGCATGTTTTTCAATGGCAGCACCAATATCACCAATACAGCTTTTCCATGGTTTTACAGCTTTCATACCTTCTTCTAAACATTCTTTAGTTACTTTAACTAAACGTTTTGCTTCTTCACTAACATGACCTAGCATGAACATTCTTGAAGCATCTGCATAATAACCATTGACACCAGTTGTTGCATCAACATTAATAATGTCTCCATCTTTTAATACATAGTTACCAGGAATACCGTGGCAAACCTCATCATTTACTGAAGTACAAATACTTTTTGGATATCCTTGATAATTTAAATCAGCAGAATATCCACCATGACTTGAAGTATACGCTACTGCCATATCATCTATATCTTGAGTTGTCATACCAATTTTGATGTTTTTTTCAATATAATCTAATAAACCATTATTCACAACAGCAGCTTTCTTTATTGCTTCAACTTGTTTTTGATTTTTAATCATTTTATGAGTAGGTACTTTATAACCATGTTTTTTATAATATTTTAATTTTTTATCAAATTCTTCATGACATACATCGTAGACAAGCTGACTACCACACCAGCATTTCTTTTTCATATTTCAACCTTCTTTCGTTTCAAGTATACACTAGAATAATAGATATTTCACATCATATCATAATAAAATAATCAAGACATATATTAAAACAGGTGAATTTATGAAAAGAAAGTGTATCATGATTATTATTATAGTGTGTGTTTTAATGATTCCTTTTTATTTCTATCAAAAGGTATATAGTCAAAGTCATGCAACACCTTTAAAGTATCGATATGTTGTGATTGATCCTGGACATGGTGGTTTAGATAATGGAGCCATGGAATATGGATATAAGGAAGATGATATTAATTTATCCATATCGAAGCTATTAAAAAGTGAATTAGAATATTATGGAGCAACAGTCTATTTAACAAGAGACGGTGATTATGATATGACCAAAAGAAATCATCATTATTCAAAACAAGATGATATGTATTTGAGAGTGAAAGAGATTGACAAGCATCAAGCTCATTATTTATTAAGTATTCATCAAAATGCTGCCAATAACTCAAAGGCGTGGGGTTCACAAGTTTTTCATTACTATCGTAGTAAAAAAGGTAAAACACTAGCAAACAAAATAGATAGACATTTAAAAGAAGTAACGCATAGTCGCAAACCTATTAGTGGATGTGGTTTTAGAGTTTTACGAGCAACCCAAACAGTTGGGGTTTTGATTGAATGTGGATTTATGTCTAATTATAATGAGTGTGGTCAACTAAGAAATGAAAATTATCAAAGAAAACTGGTAGAACAAATCGTTAAGGGTTTGATAGAATATGATCAAGAGGCAACAAAAAAGGACAAAAAACAGAGTAAAAAAATACTTGAATAAAATGTAAAAAAAATAAAGAAAAGTGTTGACGAATAGAGATATATCATGTTAATATATATGGGCAGTCGATTGATGGGCCTGTAGCTCAGTTGGTTAGAGCGCACCCCTGATAAGGGTGAGGTCGATGGTTCAAATCCATTCAGGCCCACCATTAATTAATTGCTTAATATAGATGATATAAATTTTATGGGCCTGTAGCTCAGTTGGTTAGAGCGCACCCGTGATAAGGGTGAGGTCGATGGTTCAAATCCATTCAGGCCCACCATTAACATTTATAACTGGGGCCATAGCTCAGCTGGGAGAGCACCTGCCTTGCACGCAGGGGGTCAGCGGTTCGATCCCGCTTGGCTCCACCAATAGTAAATGAACCTGTTTATACAGGTTTTTTATTTTTATAAGAAAGAATGCAAAAATAAAAGCATATGATATAATAACTAAAAAGAAAGGAACAACTTTATGGAACAATTATTCATTTATATTTTATCCTTTTTTATTTATAGTTTTTGTGGATGGATTTGGGAATCAATTATGATTCACGCTATTTACATGAAAAAGTTTGTTAATAGAGGTTTTTTAAATGGACCGATGTTACCGATTTATGGCAGTGGAGCTTTAATTGTAGTGTTGTTTTTTAGAATGGAAGGGGTCCATTATCCAATATATAGTATCTTTTTATTGGGTGGATTGATTGCTTGTGTAGTAGAGTATTTGACTTCATGGGCCATGGAAAAGATGTTTCATGAACGCTGGTGGGATTATTCAAAGAAACTGTTTAATTTAAACGGAAGAGTATGTTTGGAAGGATTCGTGTGCTTTGGTTTATTTAGTGTAGCAGCAACGTGTCTTATTCAACCTTTTTTTGATAAAAAGTTAGCACTTATTCCTTATACTGTACAAATTGTACTGATTGTTATATTGGTAACGATTTTTGTTGTTGATCTTATTCGTTCGGTACATATTGCTACTCATCTTAAAAAGGAAATGGAAGAAATGGTTAAAGTGTTGGAAAGAGAACAAATGCGAATCCATCAAAAGTTTGCCGATTATGAAGTTGAGTTAGAACACTTAAAAAATATTAAGACTTTAAGAGGTTTGATTGATCAAATTAATATTGAATTAAAGAATAAACATTATCGTTATGGGTCAAGGCGTATTCTAAAAGCCTTTCCCTATTTAGTAAAAAAACGTATTCAAGAAACACATGAAAGAATACGTGAAAAGGAGTAATAAAGAATGGCTTATTCAAGAGGTAAGGGGAATTATGTTGTTAATACTTTAAATGGTATGGCTTATGGTTTCTTTTGTAGTTTAATCATTGGTACGATTTTAAAACAGTTAGGAACATTTTTAAATGTTTCAGAATTAACGAGTTGGGGTACGATAGCAAGTTATCTTATGGGTCCTGCGATTGGAGTTGGAATTGGTTATGTTATTGAAGCAAAGGGTTTGAATCTAATTGCGGCTATTATTGCAGGAGCAATAGGTGCAGGAACGTTTAGTAATGGAACGATTCAAAGTGGTAATCCAATTATTGCTTATGTTACAGTGATTGTGGCTATTGAGGTGGTAAGACTTATTCAAGGGAAAACGCCAATAGATATTTTATTGGTTCCGTTTTGTTCAATTCTTGTTGCAGGAATTGTATCTAAATATATAGGTCCTTATATTTCGCAAGTAATTGTATGGCTTGGAGGACTTATTAATGATGGAGTTGCCTTACAGCCTTTATTTATGTCTATTGTAGTTGGTGTTTTAATGGGGATGGCTTTAACTGCACCCATTTCTTCGGCGGCGATTGGTGTCATGCTTGGATTAAATGGTTTAGCAGCTGGGGCAGCTTTAGCGGGATGTTGTTGCCAAATGATTGGCTTTGCAATGATGAGTATTGATGATAATGATATTGGTGATGTTATTGCAATAGCGATAGGAACAAGTATGTTACAGTTTAAAAATATCATTAGACGACCTGTAATATGGTTACCACCAATTTTATCTTCAATTATTGTCGCTCCTATTTCTACGGTTTTATGTCATATCGTTTGTACACCGATTGGTTCAGGAATGGGAACAGCAGGGTTGGTTGGCTTAATTGAGGCGGCTTCTGTTATGGGTGGTAATCAAGTTTGGATTATCTTATTGATTGTTGATGTTTTATTACCGGCAATTTTAACACTTATGTTCTATAAGGCGTTTAGGAAGCTCAATTACATAAAAAAAGGGGATTTAAAGATTTCAGATCTTTAATCCCTTTTTTTATTGGAATAAGGAAACAACATCTTCAATAGACATGGAAGTAATCGTTCCTTTATTGTTTTCAACGAACATATTAGATAAATCTTGTTTTTGTTCTTGTAATTTTTGAATTCTTTCCTCAATTGAATTTTTCATGACAAGTTTGTATACTTGAACATTGTTTGTTTGACCAATACGATAAGCACGGTCTGTTGCTTGATTTTGAGCTGACATATTCCACCATGGGTCATAGTGGATAACGACAGAAGCACTTGTTAAGTTGAGACCAGTACCACCTGCTTTTAAGCTGATAAGGAAAACAGTCGTATCATCTTTTTGGAAAGCATTAACAAGTTGATGACGTTTTATTTTGGTTGTAGAACCAGTTAACACATAATATGAAATATCGTTCTTTCTTAGTTCTTTTTCTATTAAATCAAGAGAACTTGTAAATGAAGAGAATAATAAGACTTTTTGACCACTTTCTTTAGCTGTCGCAATAATATCCATACAAGTTTTTAATTTTGAACTAGGTTCCATTGTTTGAGGATAAACAATACGTTGATCACAACATAATTGACGTAATCTTGTCATCATTGCTAGAATTTGAATACGGTCGACATGATTAACTTGAATAGCATTTTGTAAATCAGTATTAATTTGACTTAAATTTGCAAGATAGATTTTCTCTTCTTCTGGTGTAAAGGAAATCATCACATTCTTTTCAATCTTATCTGGAAGTTCGTTTAGAACTTCTTTTTTGGTTCTTCTTAAAATGAATGGTTCCACCATTTGTTTCAATTTCTTTTGTTTTTCTTGATCTTCATCTCTAACGATAGGTGCTTCAAAGTTCTCTTTAAAATAATGATAATTATATAAGTAATGAGGCATTAAAAAGTCAAAGATTGACCATAATTCAGCTAATGAGTTTTCAATTGGGGTACCGGTTAAAGCAAAACGATGAAAACCGTTAATTTCTTTTACTGCTTGAGCGTTTTTGGTACTTTGATTTTTAATATATTGAGCTTCGTCTAAAATAAGATAATAGAAAGTATAATCTTTATATAATTCATAATCACGACGAATATAATCGTATGATGTAATAACAACATCATAATCTTTAATTTGAGCGATTGCTTGTTGTCTGGAAGATAATGGTCCAGCAATACATAATGTCTTTAAATCTTTAGAAAACTTATTGATTTCATCAGCCCAGTTATAAATAAGAGTTGCTGGTGAAATAACAATGCTGACATGATTTTCATCTTTACAGTCTTCTAATAAAGTGATCATTTGCAATGTTTTACCAAGCCCCATATCATCGGCTAGAATACCCCCAAAGCCATATTCAGACATGGTTTTAAGCCATTTAAAACCAGTGACCTGATAATCACGTAAAATAGGCTGATAAGCTTTAGGAACAGTGAATGAAGTTGTATTTGGTTTTTTGATGTGATCAATTAAATGAGAAAACTGTTCATCACGAGTAAATTGAATATGTGACTGACTAGCAAATTGATCTATATAAAGTGAATGATATTTATCGACCACGATTTTGCCGTCTTCAATTTTATTTTCATCAATATTTAAGTCTGAAATAAGATGTGATATTTCTTTTAATGTTTCATCATTTAAGTTAATGAACTCTCCATTTTTTAAGCGATGATAAGACTTATTATGTTGGAATGCAAGAATGATATTTTTTATTTCTTCTTTATCGACATGAATACTATTTAAGTCGATTTCAAGTAAATTGTTTTTTAAATGGATTCCTGCATTTAATTGAAGATTTCTAGGTTTATTAAATTGTTTGATTTCTTCACTTATGTAAATTTCACAACTATGATTTAATGAAGGAAGAATTTCAGTGATGAAATAATAAATGTCCTCTTCGTCATATAGATAATACATATTCGTAATATCGTCATAGCGTAAATATTGGTTAAGTGTCTCTAAAACTTGATCTAATTTTAAAGGTAAGATAAGTGAATTGATATCATCTAGAATAGTTTCACCTTGGTCATCTCGATATTCTAAAGAAACTGTAAGTTCGTTATTATTGTTGATATCTACATAAACAAGTAGGGAAACATCAACTGGAAGATAATCATCAATATGATCTCCTTCAAAGTTAACATATGGAATAGCACTATCAATAATATATTTTGAGAATAGTGAAATATCATCATGAGAGATCATTAATGGTTCTTTTTCTAATAATGTAAGTAATGGTTTTAAAGCTTCACTGCATGCCTTAGAATAACGGTTTAAAGTATAATAATCAAAATAATAAATATATTGGTGTCCAATAAAAGTAATACCGTCTGTTTTTTTATTTTCAATTGTAATAAAGTCTTCTTCATCTTTGATAGTAAAAGTAAGATTATTTAAATCAATTGTGGTGAAGTTAATATTAATATCTAAATTATCAAAATGATGATAGAAGAAATCATCAATGTTTTCATTAGTTAAACGAATTGTTTTATCGTCGTGAAATTGTTTATAGTATTCTTCAATAAACTGAATTTGTTTTTGACTAGAATGGTCAAAAGAACTTAATTGATGATCAGTTGTAAGAGTCTTACCATATTGAATAACTTGATTTGTTTTAATGTCATAAATAAAATCATGGATACTTTTAATAGCATAGCTTTTATCGTGAGCTATTTTATAAGATAAGTACAAGCGATCGAAACTTGTTTTAATATTAGGAATAAGATGAACTGGGCTTACCAGTGGCATCTGCTTTGCTTTAATTTGTTTTTTATAAATATCAATAAGTTGATGACTTTTTTGAATTTGTTTTTGAATGTGTTCACTCTCTTGTTTTGCTTTAATGCTCTCTAATTGAACAGATTCGTTAATTTTTTGATTGAAAGAGTATGGAATATCTGACATTTCTAAACCATAAAATTTCAATAATAAAACTCCAATGTGCTGACAGGCAAGTTCGTCTGGTTTACTGTCTTGGCAATCACATCCAAAATGAAGAATATTTCCACTTTTGTCTATAGAAACATGACATTGATGATTTTGCCCTTCGTCTAACACACCGCCAATGATTTGGTAAGTATTTGCATCTTTAATTACCGACATTTGACAAATAGTTTGTTGTTTAAAAAGATGGTGTGCTTTTTTCCAATTGAGTTTGTTAAAGTATTTATTTATTTCATCATCTTTAATATACATTCTATCCACCCCTATTGCTTCATTATAGCATTATTTGCTTCAATTAAGAAGATATAATAGAATATAAATTACAAGAAAATGGAGGAAGAAAAGGTGAATAGAAATAAACCTAAAATAAATCAACTTACAAAAGTTGATTATATTGAAGATAAAGATGTGATAGAAGAAATTGAGGTAGAAAATTTAATAGATAATAATTATCATGACCATCAAAGATTATCAAGTTGTATTTTTAAAAAAGTGAGTTTTGTTGGAAAATTTCAAGAGTGTGATTTTGTTGATGTTATTTTTGATCATTGTGATTTAAGTAATTTAGATTTTTCAAAGCAAAGATTTTTAAGGGTGGAATTTATTGAATGCAGAATGAGTGGGATACGCTTTTGTGATGGACTTTTAGAAGATGTGCATTTTGATCAGTGCTTGATGCCTTATTCAAGCTTTGATCAAGTAAGATTTAAAAGAACGTTTTTTAAAGAATGTATAATGAAAGAAACAGCTTTTTATGATTTGAACATGAAATATTGTTGCTTTAGTCGATGTACATTACAAAAGAGTGAATGGATGAGGGTGAAAAGTCAAAAAATTGATGTCAGTGATAGTGATATTGAAGGAATACGTTTAGATTTTGATAGTTTACGTGATCTTGTTGTCAATACATTTCAAGCTATTGAATTATCAACTATGTTAGGCATTATCATAAAATAAAAGATATACACTTTTTTGTGTATACCTTAAAGTTTATAATGTGATAAAACCAAATGTAGATAATATATAACTTAGTAAAATAATAATGAGTGTTGGAATACAAATATATCTCATTGAAAAGATGTAAGCTTTTTCTCTTTTAAAGGCAGAGGTTGAAGCAACTTCATCATGAATGGTTTTAAATCCAGTGACTTTAATAACGAGTAATACTGTACATAAGGCAGAAATTGGCATCATACATGAATTGGTAATAAAGTCAAAGAAATCTAGGATGGTCATACCTAATGGTTGAATCCAACTTAATAAGCCATATCCTAAAGAAGTTGGGATACCTAATGCTAGAATACCAATTAAAGAAGTAAGTGCGGCTTTTTTTCTTGAAAAATGGAATTGTTCCATAAATGTAGCAACAGCACATTCAGTAAGTGAAATTGCTGAAGTTAATGCTGCGAATAATACTAGTAGGAAAAAGACTACACCAATGATATGTCCTAAAGCTAGAGAATCAAAAACTTTAGGCATAGTAATAAACATTAAAGATGCTCCGGCATTAAGACTTCCTTTTCCAGAAAAAGCAAAGACAGCAGGAATAATCATTAAACCAGCAAGAAAAGCAATTAAAGTATCCATGATTTCTACTTGGGTAATGGCTTTTTCCATATCAACATCTTTTTTCATATAAGAACCATATGTAAATAAAATACCCATACCAATTGATAATGAATAAAACATTTGTCCCATAGCTGCAATAACGGTCATAATGCTAAAACGAGAAAAATCAGGAATGAGATAATATTTCAATCCCTCAATAGCTCCAG
This sequence comes from Coprobacillus sp. AF33-1AC, assembly GCF_003475785.1. NCBI lineage: Bacteria > Bacillati > Bacillota > Erysipelotrichia > Erysipelotrichales > Coprobacillaceae > Coprobacillus > Coprobacillus sp. AF33-1AC. The sequence continues at coordinate 11,875 of NZ_QRQB01000020.1, forward strand.
GTGTTGTTAAACCATATACAGCAATAAAAGCAGCCATGACAACAAGTAAAGGCATTAAAACTTTACTTACTTTTTCAATTCCCTTTTCAACTCCTTTAATAACAACGATAAATGTTAATAGTGCAAAAACAACTAACCAAAAAGCAGGGGAAATAGGGTCGGATATAAATTGAGTAAAGTAATTATCTTGCGTAAGTTTATGTGCTGCACCAGTAAGATAAGCGTATAAATATTTACACACCCAACCACCAACAACACAGTAATAAGGAACAATTAACATCGGAATGATAGAATTAAGCCATCCTCCAAAACGTAATTTTTTGGCTCCTAGTTGATGATAAGCCTGAATTGGGTTTTTACGAGTTTTTCTTCCTAGTGCTGTTTCGCTTAGCAGTAAGGCAAATCCAACTGTTAAAGCTAAAATAACATAAGTAACGAGGAAAGTTCCGCCTCCATACTTAGCGGCTAAATAGGGGAAACGCCAAATATTTCCAAGTCCAACAGCTGATCCAGCAACAGCCATAACATAGCCAAGTCGTCCGGAAAAGCTTGATTTTTTATTGTTTTCCATAATATTCTCCTTCAATAAAGTGCCATTCTATTATATCCAAATATAAAAGGTTAAGTCAATTATAATGAAAATAAAAAAACCTCGATATAATCGAGGAATTTTATTAATTGGTGCGGGTGACAGGAATCGAACCTGCACGCCATAGGCGCTAGATCCTAAGTCTAGTGCGTCTGCCAGTTTCGCCACACCCGCATAAAAAATGGTGACTCGCAGGCGATTCGAACGCCTGACCCTCTGATTAAAAGTCAGATGCTCTACCAACTGAGCTAGCGAGTCATTTTATGGTGCCGGCTAAAGGACTTGAACCCTCAACCTACTGATTACAAGTCAGTTGCTCTACCAATTGAGCTAAGCCGGCTTATAAAAAATGGTGGAGGTTAACGGGCTCGAACCGCTGACCCTCTGCTTGTAAGGCAGATGCTCTCCCAACTGAGCTAAACCTCCAAAAAATATGGTGACTCGTACGGGATTCGAAC
>NZ_QRQB01000020.1:12931-46827 GCF_003475785.1 Coprobacillus sp. AF33-1AC
AAAAAATATGGTGACTCGTACGGGATTCGAACCCGTGAATGCATGCGTGAAAGGCATGTGAGTTAACCGTTTCTCCAACGAGCCACATGGCGCTTGAAGTAGGACTCGAACCTACGACCGATCGGTTAACAGCCGATTGCTCTACCAACTGAGCTATTCAAGCAACTTAACAGTGCTCTAGTATATTATCATAGCTTTTTGATTCGTGCAAGTGTTTTTGAGAAAAAAGTTTAAATTTTTTAGCATACACAAAAGTGGTAATTGATACCACATTTAACGATAAGAAAAAACATATAATATGATTATTTATGATAAATCTATTTACCTTTATAAAATGTTTAGGTATAATGGATATAGTTGGAGGTCAATGACATGATTAGAATATTATTGTGTTGTGGTGGGGGTTTTTCTTCAAGTTACCTCACTGTAAAAATGCAAAATGAAATTAAAGATAAAAACTTACAAGATGAGGTTTTGATAGATTTTTATCCTTTTAAATTGGTTGATGAAAAGATTGGAAACTATGATATTGTGATGTGTTGTCCTCATTTAAACTTTGAAATGAAACGATATGTAAAAGCTCATCATCCCAAGATTCCTTTCTATTTGCTTCCACCTAGAATGTATGGACTCATGTCTTTTGATGAATTATATCAAGACGCTAAAGATGTGATAAAAGAATTTAAGCAAACAAAAATGAATCCTTTTCACTTTCCAGGTGAAGAAAACAATTTACGAATAGAAAGAAGTCAAGCGTATTATCATATACATTAGATTTCTTTAATATAAATAATGATTAAATCAGAATAATAATAGAGGAGAAGAATATGGATAAACAAAGAGAACAAGCAACAAAAATCGCACATCAATTTATTGTCTATCAAGAAAGTGAATGTGCAGATCAAAAGGAACAAGAACATCCTTTTGATGCTTTATGGCAAAGTATTTATGATATGTGTAAATTAATTCACTTTGAAATAGCAGATGGATTTAGTGAAGAAGAATTTCAAGAAGCTTATCAGTGGTTAAAGAAGTATCAAGAATTAACGGACGACTATCAAACGTTTGAAATTGAATTTTAAGGAGACCGACTATGAATAAATATTTAATTGTAACAGATACAACAAGTGCGATGTCTTTAGATATCGCCAATGAATATGGCATTGAATTGATTTCTCTTAGTGTATTACTTGATGGTCAAGAATATAAAGATCAACAAGATATTTCTACTGAAGAACTTTATCAGTATTTAAAAGATGATCAAACACCATCTACGAGTCAACCTAATACAGGTTATTTGATTGAAAAGATGGAACAATGGCAAAAAGAAAATTATGATGCCATTATCATTATCACATGTTCTAGTGATTTAAGTGGAACAAATAACGGCTTCCATCTTGCTAGAGATACGGTAGGGTTAGAAAATGTTTACATTTATGATAGCCGACAAGTAGGGGCACCGGTCATGGATATGGCAATAACTGCTAAAAAGATGGCAGATGAAGGACATGATGTTGATTCAATTATGAAGATGTTAGAAGAAAAGACAGCGCATAGTTTTTCTTTTTTACATCCAGATAATTTTAAACAATTATCTAGAAGTGGACGTTTATCACCAATGGCTGCAAGAATGGGAACAATGTTAAAAATAAAAGCTTTACTTTGTTTAGATGAAAAAGGGCAAAGTGTAGATAAGTATGGAATGTGTCGTACGGAAGCTAAAATGGGAAAAATGATTGTTGATAAATTTAAGGAAGATGGTGTTAATAGTGATGAATATAAAATTTATATTTGTCATGCTGATAACGCTAAAAGGGCGACTGCTGCTAAATTACTTTTTCACACGATGTTTCCTGGAATTGAAGTAGAAACACATTTGTTACCGGCTGTTCTTACTTGTCATGGTGGACTTGGATGTGTAAGTTATCATTATACATATAAAGGAAAGGGGAATCTTTAATGCATGTAATTGATATGCATTGTGATACAATTTTAAAACTATATGAGAATCATTTGCAGAACAAAAATGGTTCATTATTAGAAAATGATGCGCATATTGATTTAAAGAAAATGAAACAAGGGGATTATCTATTACAAAATTTTGCTATGTTTGTTCATTTAGATGATCACCCTCATCCTTTTATTACAGCAAATAAACTTATCAATTATTACTATCAAGAAATAGAAAAATATCCAGAATATATTAAACCTGTTTTTTGTTATCAAGATATTATTGATTATCAAAAAGAAGGAGTCATGTCAAGCTTACTTACAATAGAAGAAGGTAATGTGATTGAAAATGACTTATCTTTATTACAACATTTCTATCGTTTAGGTGTAAGAATGATTACACTCACTTGGAATTTTGCTAACGGAATAGGATATCCTAATTTTACACGCGCTAAATGTTATGAAGATACTTTAAAAATAAATACTCAAGATGGTTTAACAGATTTTGGTATAGAGTACATTCAAGAAATGGAACGATTAGGTATGATTATTGATGTTTCTCATTTAAGCGATGCAGGATTTTATGATGTTTATCATCATACAACAAAACCGTTTGTTGCCAGTCACTCTAATGCTAGAGCATTATGCCACGTGGCAAGAAATATGTCTGACGATATGATTTTAAAACTAGCTAGTCGAGGCGGTGTCATGGGCATTAATTTTTGTGGTGATTTTTTACATGAACAACCTGGTGGAAATGCAAGAAGTTGTATCGAGGATATGGTTAAACATATTATGTATATTAAAGATTTGGCAGGTATTGATTGTATTGGTTTAGGAACTGACTTTGATGGTATTGATAGTGAACTAGAAATGGATCATTGTGATAAAATGCAAGAATTAGCTAAAGCATTAGAAAAAGCAGGTTTAAGCCAAGAAGAAATAGAAAAAGTTTTTTATAAAAATGTATTACGTGTTTATAAAGAAATATTAAAATAAAAATATTCCTAGTTGAATGACTAGGAATATTTTTTATAGATCACTTGTACAATGTGGACATTTAGTAGCTTCGATTGAAATCTCGCTTTTACAATAAGGACAAATCTTAGTTGTAACAGGAGCAGGTTCTTTGTCACTGTTACGAAGTTTATTCATTGCCTTTACAAACAAGAATACAACAAATGCCATAATAAGGAAATTAATCACACCAGAAATAAATGTTCCATAATTGACTGTAGAAACGCCGGCTGCTTTAGCAGCTTCTAAAGTTTTATAATGTTGACCATCTAGTGCAAAAAATAAATTATTAAAATCTAAACGACCAGTAACCAGGGATAGAATGGGCATCATAATATTATTAACTAATGATGTGACTAATGAATTAAAAGCGCCCCCAATAATTACCCCAACAGCAAGATCAATCATGTTTCCTTTGATTGCAAATTCTTTAAATTCTTTTAACATACTATCCTTCCTTTCCTTATTATATTTGTATTATAGTGTGCCGTTTTTGTCAAATAAAAAAGGAAAGTGATACACTTTCCTTGAACTGTTAGGGAAAAGAACAGTTTTATTATGAATTCCTAGAGGGAAAGCTAGGAATGTAGTCACCTTTGGGGAGGGAAAATGAATTGATTTTCTTTTTGACTACACTGTTAGTATAGAAATAAAGAATGTTTAAAAAAAGGAAGGATTGTCAAAAATTGTGGGAAAGTGAATTTAAAAAACAAGCATACACAAATAACAAGACATAGTGTATAATGATTTCAAGATACAGGAGGACACAAAAGTGAAGAGTTTATTTTACCGATTAATTATATTTTTAGATACAGCAAGTGAAGAGGATACAAATTATAATATTGCATGGTACATGGCTCATCATTTTGCAGAAGTGGCTACAATGGGGATTAGTCAATTAGCCCGCGCTTGTTTTGTTTCTCCGGCTACGATTTCTCGCTTTTGTCGTGCATTAGGTTATGAAAATTTTGCTCATTTAAAACAAGAATGTGCTTCTTTTGCGCCAGATAGTCGAAAATTTAATAATTTAATTAATGTACCTTTAGATATGATGAAAAATGATCCTCAAGCTTGTACTCAATATTATAGTGATCAAGTATGCTTGGCAATTAGTCAATTATCAAAAACATTAGATTGGCATGTCATTGATCAAGTTTTAAAGTTGATTCATGATAGTGAATCGGTTGCTTTTTTTGGAACTCAGTTTTCTCATTCAGCAGCATTGCATTTTCAAACTGATTTATTAATGTTAGAGAAGTTTACTATGGCTTATATGGAATTGGATCGACAAATTGATTGTGCTAAATCTTTAGATGAAAATAGTGTGGCGATTATTGTGACTGTTAATGGTTATTATGCTCGCAGTAGTTCTAAAGTCATGGCTTATTTAAAAAAGGCACATTGTAAGATTGTTTTAATAACAAACAATCCAGAGATTCAGTTAGATGTACCTATAGATTATAAGATTGTCTTAGGAAAAAGTAGTCAAAGAAAAACGGGGAAACATACACTTCTTACGGCTATGGAATTAATGTCACTTAGATATTATTCAATTTATTATCCAGATGTAAAAGAAAAGATTATTGAATAGGGGGAAGATTATGAAAGAAGTACAATGTCAAGATATTACAGCTGCCATTAAAAAGATGTGCATGGAAGCGGCTTGTCAATTACCACATGATGTATTTAAAGCAATTAAAGATAAACAACTTGAAGAAGATGGAAAGTTAGCTAAAAAGACATTACAAGTCATTATTGATAATGCTTCACTAGCTAGTGAAAATCAAATGCCTATTTGTCAGGATACGGGAATGGCTTTTGTCTATGTTACCATGGGACAGGAAGTTCATATTCAAGGGGGAAGTTTAAAAGAAGCTATTGAAGAAGGGGTACGTCAAGGTTATCAAGAAGGATATTTAAGAAAATCAGTAGTTAAAGATCCTTTGTTTAATCGTGTTAATACTCAAGATAATACACCTGCTATTATTTATTATGATATTGTTCCTGGTGATATATTTAAAATTGTTTTAGCACCTAAAGGATTTGGTTCAGAAAACATGAGTCAAATTAAAATGTTAAAACCAAGTGATGGTTTACAAGGAGTTAAAGATTTTGTTTTAAAGGTTGTTAATGATGCTGGACCTAATGCTTGTCCACCAATGGTGATTGGGGTAGGTATTGGTGGTTCTTTTGATAAAGTAACGATGCTTGCTAAAAAAGCTATGATTAGAGAAATTGGTAGTCATCATCCCAATCAACAATATGCAGCTTTAGAAGATGAATTATTAGAAATGATTAATCAAACTGGAATTGGTCCGGCTGGATATGGTGGAAAAACAACAGCTTTATCTTTAAATATTGAAACTTTTCCAACTCATATTGCTGGAATGCCTGTCGCTGTAAGTATTTGTTGTCATGTTGCGCGTCATAAGGAGGTAGAACTATGATTCAATTACATACACCTTTAACTGTAGATAAGATTAAGCAATTACATGCAGGTGATGAAGTTTTATTAAGTGGGGTCATCTATACTGGTCGCGATGCTGCTCATAAACGTTTAGTTGCTTTACTTGATGAAAATAAACCGTTACCTTTTGATTTAAAAGATCAAACAATATTTTATGTAGGACCAACGCCAAGTAAACCAGGTAAGGTATTTGGTAGCGGGGGACCGACAACCTCAGGAAGAATGGATGCTTATTCACCAAGATTGATTCCTTTAGGATTACGTTCAATGATTGGCAAGGGTTATCGAAGTGATACTGTTAAACAGTCAATTAAAGAAAATCATGGTGTCTATTTTGGTGCTATTGGTGGCGCTGGAGCGATGATGAATGCTTGTATTGAAGAATGTGAAATTATTGCTTTTGAAGATTTAGGTCCCGAAGCCATTCGTCGTTTAAAAGTCAAAGACATGCCCTTAGTTGTTGTTATTGATAGTGATGGTCAAGATTTATATGAAATAGGAAGAAAACAATATTTGAATCAGAAATAACGAATTTATCGTTATTTCTTTATTATGTGTTAATTGAATAAACAAATAAAAAAGCATTGTAAATAAAAATGCATTTTTTTATAATAGTAATGATAGTAAAGGAGAGCATATGAAATTATTTAAAAAGAAAACAGATTATTCATATTATAGTTCGTATAATTCTAAATCGAGAAGAGTACGAGTTGATCGTGTTGTTGTTGCGGCTATTGCGGGGGTTGTACTCTTTGTAGCAATCGTTGCTTTTTTAAATTTAAATCGTATTAAATTAATGGTTAAAGGTTATTCTTTTAGTACGGCTAATGAGATTGTCGCATCATTTGATAGTGGTGAAGAAAAAGAAATCTTATCTCATGATAAAATGGATCATATTTTAAATTGGGCTCATGAATCATCAAAGGTATCTTTATTTGATGAATATGAAAAATATTGGTCTTATCATAAGAAGATGAAATATAGTGAAGTTGTTGAATTTGTTGATAGTGTATTTAATAATCAAGTTCCTCAATTGAAATCAATGGGTTATGATGAAAAGACAATATGGTCATTACTTAAAAAAGATGCTTCTAAATCAGATATGCAATATTTAATTGACAATCATTTAACAAATGAAGCAACAAAGGAATACCGTAAAGTCAAAGGATATAAGTTAAAAAATATGTTAGCTTATATTGAAAAATATAAAGAGGTTCATGATTATAATTATGCAGTCAATATTGTGAATTATCCTTTTATTGTTTCAAGTAATGGAGATGCTAATGTTAAATATGAAATCAGCAATCCTGATTCTTTATTAACTTTAGTAAAAAAAGGATTCTATTTACCGGAAGATTATGAACCTAAAGATTTAGTTGTTCCTAATGTAAGTGTGGCTCCTGATTGTGAAAATAATAAATTAAGAAAAGCAGCAGCCAAAGCATTTGAAGAAATGGCTAAAGCTGCTGAAAAAGAAGATCTTCATTTAGTGTTAAATAGTGGATATCGTTCTTATGCAGACCAAACAAAGACATATAAAGAATTTGAAACAAAATATGGTGGACAATATGCAGCTGAATATGTGGCTATCCCTGGAGGTAGTGAACATCAAACTGGATTAGGTATTGATGTGACAGCTCAAAGTGTAGTAGAAGGAAAGAAACTTGTATTTGGTGATACAGAAGAATATGATTGGGTTATTAAACACTGTAGTGATTATGGTTTCATTATTCGTTTTGAAGAAGGAACTGACAACATTACTGGTATTGCCCATGAACCTTGGCATGTTCGTTATGTTGGAAAAGCAGTAGCTAAAGAAATCATTAAAAACAAATGGACTTTTGAAGAATATTGTTTATATAAAAATGTGATACCATCATTTAAGAAAGATTAATCTAGAGTTTACCTCTAGATTTTTTATAGGGAAAATATGAAAACATTAATTAGTACTTTAAATTCAAAATATATACATAAATCATTGGCGTTACGTTTACTATATGTTGCTTGTAAAGATAAACATGATATTGATTTTAAGGAATATACGATTAAAGATAATCTAGATGATATTGTAGATGATCTTTACCAACAAAACTTAGATGTATTATGTTTAAGTGTTTATATTTGGAATGTTGATTTAATTAAATTATTATGTGAAAAACTAAAAGCTAAGCAACCTTCTTTAATTATTATTATCGGTGGACCTGAAGTCACTTATGATATTCATTATTTTTTAGATCATTTTAAAATAGATTATGTGATGGCAGGAGAGGGAGAAGTTGCTTTAGATTTATTATTGAATTGTTTAGAGAATAATAAGCCAGTGGAACTACAAGGAATTAGTAGCTATGATCATCGTGATGAACGTCTTATTCCTCCTGTTGACTTAAGTTATTTAGAGACCCTTGATTCTCCTTATTTGCTACCTCGTGATTTACCAGAGATGAAAAATAGAGTTCTTTATTTTGAAACAAGTAGAGGGTGTCCATATCAATGTCAGTATTGTTTATCATCATTAGAAAAGGGATTAAGATTTTTTAGTATAGATTATTTAAAGAATCAATTAGAACAAATATTAAAAACAGATGTTAAAACAATTAAATTATTAGATCGTTCTTTTAACGCTAAAACCTCACATGCACTGGAAATATTAGATTTTATTTTTAAACACTATCGTTCGGGAGTTCAATTTCAATTTGAAATCAATGGGGATGTTTTAGACCAAAGAATTATTGATTTCATTAATGAAAATGCGCCAGAAAATTATTTACGATTTGAAATAGGAATTCAATCAACCTATGAACCAACCAATGAAATTGTTAAAAGATATCAAGATTTTGATCGTTTATGTGATGTTATCAAACAATTACAAACAAATCATAAAATAGACTTTCATCTTGATCTCATTGCTGGTTTGCCTTTAGAAACTTTAGAACGTTTTGCAAAGTCTTTTGATGATGTTTTTGCTTTGTATCCAAAAGAATTACAATTAGGATTTTTAAAACTGTTAAGAGGCACAAGTCTACGAAAGGATTATCAAAAATATGGTTATCAATTCCAACAAGAGGCTCCTTATGAACTTATTTCAAGTGACTATTTATCAAAGCAAGATATTGCTGATATTCATTTAGCCGAAGATATGCTTCAAAAATATTGGAATTCAGGTAGAATGCCAATCACAATGAATAAAGTTCTTCACCGTCAAATATCACCATTCTATTTCTTTTTAGATTTAGGAAAGTATTATCAAAAATATCATTTTAAGTTCTTTAAGTTCCAATTAGATGAGTTATTTAGTTATTTAGATCAATATTTAAAACATGAATATCAAGATGATTTAATAGAAGATTATTTACGTTTAGCTAAGGTGAAACCTAAAAAGTGGTGGCAAACAAGAATTAAAGATGAAAAGGAAATTAAACATCAACTGATTGATCAATATCATTTAAGTCAAGAAGATGTTTTTCGTTATGGAATTGTAGAAAAATTAAAAGATGACTATATTTTAGCCATCTATAAAAATTATCATGTTGAAGTCAAACGTTATGTGTTATAAAAAAAGCAGGTTTTATCCTGCTATATATAAATGGTCTTGTAACCATTGTTTTTCTTGGTCTGTCATAAATGACTCTAATTTATGATAGACCATTTTTTGATATTCATTAAATTGTTTAATTTCTTCATTATTAAGTAAAGAAGCATCAATACCATCAATATCAAAAGGAACATAAGTAATAGGTTCAAATTTTAAGAATGTTCCATATTCATTTTCTGCTTCTTTTACACATAGTAATTCATTTTCATGACGAATACCATATTGTCCTTCTTTATAAATACCAGGTTCATCAGTTGTAATCATACCTGGTAAAATAGCACTGTTAGTTTTATGACCGGCAACCGTGTCACGAGGGCGAATACTGTTAGGTCCTTCATGAACACTTAATAAGTGTCCTACACCATGTCCGGTACCACAACGATAATCAAGATTGTGTTCATAAACGATACCACGAGCTAAGATATCTAGATTAGCACCAGTTGTTCCTTGGATAAAATGAGCGTTTTGTAATCTTAACATTGCCTTTAATGCAACAGTAAAGGCATGTTTTTGTTCTTGGGTAATGTCACCCAAAACAAAAGTGCGTGTAATATCGGTTGTTCCGTCAAGATATTGTCCACCACTATCAATTAATAATAATCCTGAATCATGAACTGATGAACATTGTTTTTCACTAGCGTGATAATGCATTAAGGCACCATTTGCTTGATAAGCACAAATGGTATCAAAACTAATGTCTAAGAAATTTTCTTGTTGACTTCTAAATGTTTCTAATTTGTTAGAAATGTCAACTTCATTAATTTGATCTTTTGAACAATGTTTTAACCAATACATGAATTTAGTGACTGCAATCCCATCTTTTAAATGGGCGTTTTTGGTTGCTTTAATTTCAACATCATTTTTAATAGCTTTCATTAATTGAGAAGGATTATCTTGGTTTACAATTTCACCATGAATGATTTTAGATACAAGAGAATAGTTTACTGTATTTTTATTTAACATAATATGACCTGTTAAATATTCAACATCTTGATAGATGTCATAATAGTCTTTGATATTGATATCGTCTTGCTTTAATTCTTCTATAGCTTTTTGGTCAAAGACATTTTTTTGAACGTAAAGCGTAGCTTTATCTTTTTCAATTAAAGCATAACTATTAACAACAGGATTACAATGAACATCTTGACCACGGATATTAAAAATCCACATAATATCATCTAAACTGGTAATTAAATGATAAGAATAATCTTTCATTTCTTTTCTAATAGCTTCTAATTTTTCTTTTCTTGATTGCCCACAGTATTGTAAATCATAAAGATAAGCTTTTTGACAGGAAAGAGCAGGACGATCTTGCCATATTTCACCAACTAAATCATAATCACCAATAATATTATTAGGAAGACCTTCGACTTGACCATAAGCCATCACTTTTCCATCAAAACCAATAGTATCATCAGGATGTTGTTTTAAAAATTCGTGAAGAGTTAAAACATGGGGTAATCCCATCTTCATTAAATGGATACCAGTATCTTTAATTTCATTTTCAGCTTGAATAAAGTAACGACCATCTACCCATAGATAAGCTTCGTCATGAGTTACCACCATTGTTCCAGCTGAACCTGTAAAACCAGACATGAATTGACGACATTTAAAGTATTCACCAACATATTCACTTTGGTGATCATCGCTTGTAGGAATAATGTAAAGATCAATGTCATGCTGTTTCATTAAATCTTGTAATTGTTTAATTCTTTCTTTAATCATAATTCTACCTCACTTCTTTATTTATCATATCATAAAAAAAATACTTACATAAAGGAAAATGATGTGTTAAAATGCTTGAGCATATAAACGCAGTGAGATGCACACTTAGTGGAGTCAAAATCGAGTTTTGACTCCACTATTTTTTTGAAAGGGAGGAATTATATATGCCACAAAATAAAAGAGAAAGTATTATTTATTCAATTATTGTATGTTTTTTAATGGTTTTTGTAATGTCTATTTACAACGTGACACTTCATCATGGTGAATTGACTTTAGCGGTTGTCAAGGCAGCTTGGTTAGGTTTTCCGATTGGTTTTATTTTTGCTTTATTTTTTGATTTAGTTATTGTATCCAAAATAGCTAAAGGTTTTGCTTTTCGTTATCTAATCAAATCTCATGATAAACCACTTAAAATAGCAATTTGTATTTCATCATGTATGGTTGTTTGTATGGTCATCATCATGTCTTTATATGGTGCTTTAGAAGCTTGTGTTACAATGGGTCAATTTAATGCTTTACCTATTATTTGGTTAAGTAATATACCTAAAAATTTTATTATGGCTTTACCATTACAGCTCATGATTGTAGGACCTGTTTCAAGAAAGGTGTTTCGTAGTTTATTTCCGCTTGGAACCGTAAAATAGGACTTCAAATTTGAACGGAGTTATTTAGGGGTTTATTTCGTTTTAAATATGTCTTTTTTATATAGCCATTATAACAATTTTATATAACAAAATAACTCGATAACGGTTACATTATTTTATTTGGATATTCAAGTAAAATGTAGTTGAACTTTTAAAATAATGGGAGTAAACTACTAATGACAAAAATGAAAATACGCTATAGGATGCCAATAATGAGCATTTTATAGGTGTCTGGAAATTTTAAAGGAGGGTTACATGATGGAAGATATTATTCAAAGATTAGTAGAAGTAGATCGTGAATGTGTCAAACGTGTAGAGAGTGCAAAATTAAAGAAGAAAGATGCACAATCAAACATGAATGATAAGAAAGCTTCAATTTATGATGAGTATATTGAAGGTCAAAAAGAAGAAGTTGAAAAACATAAAAATGATTTGCTTGCTAAAAATAAAGATGAAGCCGCTAATCAAGAGAAAGAATATCTTGATTCGATGAACAAAATGGAGTCATTATATCGTGAAAACAAAGATAAATGGGTTCAAGAAATAGTAGAAAGATGTTTAAAGTAAGAAGGTGAAATAATGTCATTATCTTCAAATGCATTATGCGCGAAGGCAAAGGCGATGTATGGTAACCGATTAACAGAAACTGTTTATAGTGATTTATCACGAAAGCTAACAGTTGGTGAAGCTGTCACTTACTTAAAAACACAAACACGTTATAGTGATGCTTTAAAAGATGTTAATGTGCGTAATGTGCATCGTGGACAAGTTGAATCTGCTTTAAATCGTGAGTATTTTGATCGATGTGCAAAGTTAATGAAGTATGCACCTCGTAAGAATCAAGATTTTTACTTATATCAATTTGCTAGTTTTGAAATTGACTTAATTATGGATAAAGTCATGTCTTTAGCCGCAAAGCAGAAGAATAGTTTTAATTTAGATATTCCAGATTATTTAAGTCATAAAACAAGTTTTAACTTATATGGTTTAATTAATATTGAAAGTTTTAAAGATTTGGTATTGTATTTAAAAGATACAAAGTATTATAAAGTATTAAAGGATTTTGATTTTTCATCACCAATTGATTTCAATGGTTTAGAGATGAAATTACAAAAACTTTATTATGAAACAGCCATATCATCAATAAAGAATAACTTTTCTGGACGTACTAGAAAAGATTTACTTAATCTATTCTATACATCAATTGAGTTAAAAAACATTACTAAAATCTATCGTTATAAAAAGTATTTTAACGAAAGCGAAGAAGTTATTCGTCGATCATTATATTTGGAGTATTCACGCTTACCAAAAGAAATGATTGATAAACTTGTTTGTGCTTCGGGGGAAAAAGAAGTTTTAATGTTACTAGCACAATCAAAGTATAAATTATATGAGGATGATCGAGATTATCCTTATATTGAATACTATATGGATAGTATTCAATATAACATTGCCAAAAGATATATGCGTTTTTCGGGATCTGCTCCACTTGTTTATATGACATATTGTATTTTACTTAGAGTAGAAATCGATAACTTGAAACATATTATTGAAGGTATCCGTTATAATCGTGATCCATCAAGTATTGAAGAAACGTTAATTTATGCTTAAGGGAGGTATTGTGGATGGCAGTTGTACAAACACATTTATATAATATTTCATTTGAACAACAAGATTTAATGAAAGTATTATTTAGAATGACAAAATTAAAAAAGGATGTATTTCCTCAAGATTCTAAAAAGATTGTCAATAAAGTTAAAGGTGTTTCAGTAATGGATGGAAGCAATCCTTACAATGAACCTTTAGATGATTTACTTAGAATTTTTGGTGAATTGAATATTGAACAAAAAGTAGGTCAATATCATGAAGAAGAAATTGATTTAAATGAAGTTAAATCAATGATTGATGAAGTTGAACAACAATATGAATCAATTCTTCAAATTAAAGAAAATCTTGAAACAGAATGTCAAGAAAATAAAGAAGCTGTAATTCTTTTAAATCATTTAAAGAAATCAAATATTTCTTTAGATGATTTAGAAAATACACATTATATAACAGTTCGTTTTGGACGTTTACCAATTAGCCAAGTTGAAAAGATTAAATATTTTAAAGATTACATGTTTATTTATCATGAATTACATCGTACTAAAAACCATTTATGGTTAGTGTATTGTGGAATGACTGATAAGATGAGTGAAATTGATAATATTTTCTATTCAATGGGATTTAAAGAAAATGTCTTACCAGAATTTGCTCATGGTAAATTTGAAGAAGCTATTCAAGAATTAGACAATGAACAAACAAATATGGAAAAATTCATTGAAGAAGCAAATGGAAAACTTGAAAAACTTGCAAATCAGTATAAAGATCAATTAAATCAAACATATACAATCGTGTATCACTTAAAACATTTATATGATCAATGCCAATATGTTGTAGATTTTTCACATAAAGATGCTATTTATGCATTCAGTGATTTTGATGCAACTCAAATGCAAGCAAAATTAAAAGATATTCAAAGTATCCAAATTCATGAATTACCAGTTAATATTTATCAAGAAAGAGATATTATTAGCCCAGTAATTTTAAGAAATAATCGTGTTTTTGCTCCATTTGAAAATCTGTTAACAGCACAGATTGGTGATACATTTGATCCAACAACAGTTGTTGCCTTATCATTAATGATTTCAGCAGCACTATTAATTGGTGATTTTGGAGTAGGACTTGTTCTTATTATTTTAGGATATTTGTTAGGTAAAAATAAAAACCATTTCTCAGGTATTTTAAAGAGAATGGGCGCTGCGATTTTTGTAGGTGGATTGATTGAAGGAAGTATCTTCTATTCAAAACATCTTTATCCAGCGTTATTTACAATGCCTTTAGATCGTGTTCATTTGTTTATGTTATTTGTTTTATTTAATGTAATCGTGGTTGTGATTTTAATTATCATTAAGAAGTTAACAAGAAAAACAATAAAAATATAAAGGAGGGATACAATGGCAATTACAAAGTTAAACTTAGTCAATGTTGATTTCAATAAAGACTGTTATAACTCAGTATTATTGAAATTATATAATCATGATGATTTTCATCCTGAACTTGCATCTAAGTTTACTGATAGTGTTGCAGGACTTACAGTTTATAATAAAGATAATCTTTATGAAGAATTGTTAGTGCGTATTCAAGAAATGACTGAAAAGTATCATTTTCAAGCACAAACAGTAAAAACTGAAAGTAATCAGTTGAATGTTGTTAAAGTTAAAGAATTCTTGGATGATTTATTTCTTGATATTGATCGAATTGATGCTGTTAAAGAACAGTTATTAGCGATGATTAAAGAAAATGATGATGCTATCGTACAACTTAGGAATGTTGCTGGTTTGGATGTCAATTTTGATGATTTATTTAGTTGTCAGTATCTACAAGTCAGATTTGGTAAAATTCCTAATAGTAATGTTGGAAAATTAGAGTTTTATGAATCACTACCATTTGTTTACAAATCATTTGAAATGGATGAGCGCTATACTTGGTGTATGTATATTACAACACCAGGAGATGCACCTGAGGTAGACAATGTCTTTACTTCACTTTACTTTGAACGTATTCATATTCCTGAATTCATTCATGGTGAAGCAGATTTAGCGATTGCAGAAATCCAAGATGAAACAAATTCAGCAAAAGAACATAGTGTACAGTTACAAAAAAGAATAGATAAGATTATTAGTGATAATATAGATGAAGTTAATCGTATTTATACGATTGCCAGTGAATTAAATTCAGTCTATATTATGCAAAAGTATATTGTAGTTATGGGAGATAAACTTACAGTTACAGGATTTGTTCCTGCTAAAAAAGTTGATGCTTTTAAAAATGATTTTGAAAGTATTGGTAATGTTCATGTAGAAGTTCTTCCAGCTACATCAGATGTTCGTTTAGAACCACCTACATTATTAAAGAATTCTTGGTTTGCAAGACCATTTAGAATGTTCGTAGAAATGTATGGTGTACCAAAATACAATGATGTTGATCCTACTTTATTAGTAGCGTTATCTTATACATTGTTATTTGGTATTATGTTTGGCGATTTAGGTCAAGGTATTTTATTATCAATTGTAGGCTTTGTTGCTTATAAGAAATTTAACTTAGAATTAGGTGCAGTAGGAATGCGTTTAGGTATTTCTAGTGCTTTCTTTGGAATTATCTTTGGTTCGGTATTTGGTAGTGAAGAAATACTGATTCCAATGTTTAACGCGATGTCACCTGAAAATACAATGACGTTATTAATGGCGGCTATTGGTTTAGGTGTTGTCTTGATTTTGATTTCAATGATTTTCAATGTTGTTTTGAATTTTAAGAAGAAAAACATTGGTGAAGCATTGTTAAGTCAAAATGGTATTTGCGGGGTAACATTCTATGTTGCAGTTATTGTTGCTGTTGTTGGAATGTTTACCGGATTAAATATTGTTAATGCGTTATATGTGATTGTATTTATCGTGATTCCTATTTTCTTAATTTTCTTAAAGGAACCACTTATTAGAAAATTTGAAGAACATCAACCAATGTTCCCAAATGGATTTGGTGCATTCTTTGTTGAAGGTTTCTTTGAATTATTTGAAGTAGTATTATCTTTTATCACAAATACGATGTCATTCTTACGTGTTGGTGGGTTCGTTTTATCCCATGCCGGAATGATGTTAGTTGTTTATACACTTGCCGGAATGTTCGGTAGTATTGGTGAACTGGTTGTTATCATTTTAGGTAACATCTTTGTTATGTGTTTAGAGGGAATGATCGTTGGTATTCAAGTCTTACGTCTTGAATTCTATGAAATGTTCTCAAGATATTATGAGGGAAATGGTATCCCATTTAAAACGATTAAAGAGTAATTTTAGGAGGATTTTATCATGACAGTTTTAGAAATTTTAGTACCATTATTTATCGTTGTATTATTATCATTACCATTAGTAAAAGTATTTACAGGAAAAGCTTCTGTAAAACAAGCAAAAACAAGATTAGCTTTACACATTAGTGGATTTGCTGGTGCTGTATTATTAACATTAGCTTTAGCTATGTCTGGATCAAGCGTATTCGCTGCAAGTGGTGTTGCATCAATTACAGGAACTATCGCTCAAGGTTTAGGATTCTTAGCTGCATCTTTATCAACTGGTTTCTCTGCATTAGGCGCAGGTATTGCCGTAGCAGCTGCTGCTCCTGCTGCAATTGGAGCATTCTCTGAAAATGAAAAGAACTTTGGTAAATCATTAATCTTCGTAGCCTTAGGTGAAGGGGTTGCTATCTATGGTTTATTAATCTCTATCTTAATTATCAATAAAATCTAGAAAGAGCTGGTAATATGAAATTTTATCTAATTAGCGATAACATCGATACGCAAATTGGATTACGTTTAGTTGGTATTGAAGGTGAAGTTGTTCATAAAAGAAGAGAATTCTTAGAATTATTAGAAGAAAAACTTAAAGATAACACAATTGGTATTATCTTAATTACAACTAAATTAATTGAATTAGCACCAGATGTTATTTCTGAAATCAAACTGAAACAACAAAAACCATTGCTTGTAGAAATACCTGACCGTCATGGGGACAGCAAAATTGGTGAAACCATTGATAGGTATGTCTCTGAAGCAATTGGTGTGAAGTTATAGGAGATGACGCTATGCAAAGTAAAGAACAAATCTTTCTTTATATGAAAGAAGAAATTGAAAGACTTGCTAAAAAAGAAGAAGAACAAATTCTTAGCGAAGCTAAAGAGTTAGAACAAGAAGCATATGAATCAATGAAAGCTGAAGCTAAAGCAGATGCAAGTGCTCAATTAAATAAAGAATTAGCTGAAATTTCATCACAAGCAAGTGTTGAAGCTGCAGCTAATCTTGAAACAAGAACAAAACAATTAGTTGAAAAAAGAGATGGTTTTGTAGCTGATATTTTTAATGAAGCAAAAGAAAAATTAGTTTCTTTTGCTTCAGGAAATGAATATCATGATTATTTAGTTAATCGTGTCAGTGCAGTTTCTAAAGAATATCAAATGGAAAACTGTGTTTTAAAAGTAAGAGAAGCAGATCAAGCTTTAAAAGATGAATTAGTTAAAGCTTATCAATTACCAGTTGAAGTAGAAGTAAGTCAAGATATTTTAATTGGTGGATTTATTTTAGAAAACAAGACAACACATGTTGTTGTGGATGAATCATTAGATTTTGCGTTAGAAAGCCAAAAAGATTGGTTTTATAAAACATCAGGATTAATGATCAGATAGGGAGGTTAATCAATGAGTGAAAATGTAATTTATTCAATTAACGGACCTGTTGTAAAAGTAAAAAATGCCTCATCATTTTCAATGTTGGAAATGGTCTATGTAGGTCATGCTAAATTAATGGGGGAAGTTATTTCTATTTCTGATCAATTTACAACGATTCAGGTATATGAAACAACAACTGGTTTAAAACCAGGAGAACCAGTTATTTCAACGGGTTCACCAATTTGTGCGACATTAGGTCCAGGAATCTTACGTAATATCTTTGATGGGATTGAAAGACCATTAAAAGCTATTGCTGAACAATCAGGTGCTTTTATTGAAGCAGGTAGTGATGTTGATTCTTTAGATGTCGGTGCACTTTGGGATGTAACAGTAACAGTTAAAGTTGGTGATCAAGTAAAAGGTGGAGATGTTTATGCAACATGTCCTGAAACTGACTTAATTGTTCATAAATGTATGATTGCTCCAGGATTAAAAGGAACAGTCGTAGAAGTTAAAGAAAATGGAAAATATACAGTTAATGATTGGGTAGTGAAAGTACAAGATGAACAAGGAAATGTTCATGAATGTACATTATGTCAAAAATGGCCAATTAAAACACCTCGTCCTATCAATGAACGTTTACCTATCTCTATTCCTTTAGTAACTGGTCAACGTGTTATTGATACATTATTCCCAATTGCTAAAGGTGGAACAGCAGCCATTCCAGGTGGATTTGGTACTGGTAAAACAATGACACAACACCAAATTGCTAAATGGTGTGATGCAGATATTATCGTTTATGTTGGTTGTGGAGAACGTGGTAACGAAATGACTCAAGTACTTGAAGAGTTCAGTGAATTAATTGACCCTAAGAGTGGTAAACCATTAACTGATCGTACTGTATTAATTGCGAATACATCAAACATGCCAGTTGCGGCACGTGAAGCAAGTATTTATACTGGAGTTACTTTAGCTGAATATTATCGTGATATGGGATATCATGTTGCTATCATGGCAGATTCAACTTCTCGTTGGGCAGAAGCTTTACGTGAAATTTCTGGTCGTCTAGAAGAAATGCCAGCTGAAGAAGGATTCCCAGCATACTTACCATCACGTTTATCTCAATTCTATGAACGTGCTGGATATATGAAAAACTTAAATGGAACAGAAGGTTCAGTATCAATCATTGGTGCCGTATCACCACAAGGGGCTGACTTCTCTGAACCAGTAACTCAAAATACAAAACGTTTCGTAAGATGTTTCTGGGCGTTAGATAAAGCATTAGCTTATGCTCGTCACTATTTTGCGATTAACTGGACACAATCATATAGTGATTATGTTTATGATTTAGAAAAATGGTATGATAAAAATGTTGGTCCTAAGTTTGTTAGTGACCGTCAAGAACTTTCATATATTTTAGCTGAAGAAGCTAAATTAAATGAAATTGTTAAATTAATGGGTCCTGATGTATTACCTGAAGATCAAAAGTTAATTATGGAAATTGCTAAAGTCGTTCGTGTTGGATATCTTCAACAAAATGCTTTCCATAAAGATGATACTTATGTACCTATGGAAAAACAATTAAAGATGATGGAAGTTATCCTATATTTAAATAAAAAATGTCAAGAAGCTGTAGCACAAGGTAAAGTCGTTCGTGCTATTAGTGAAACAGGTATCTTTGAACAAGTTATTAAAATGAAATATGATATTCCAAATGATCATATTGAAAAATTAGATACTTATTATCATGATATTGATGAAGCAGTAAAATCTGTAGCGTAGGGAGGAATGATGATGGCACTACAATATGTAGGATTAAATGAAATTAATGGATCATTAGTCGTTTTAGACCACGTTAAAGGGGCTTCATACGATGAAATGGTTGAAATCCAATTAAATAATGGAACAACACGTTCAGGACGTATTGTTCAAATTGAAGGAGAAAAAGTCGTTGTCCAAGTATTTGAAGGAACAAACGAATTATCTCTAGAAAATACAAAAACAAGATTACTTGGTAGACCAATGGAATTACCTGTATCTAAAGAAATCTTAGGAAGAATCTTTAATGGTGCAGGTAGACCAATTGATGGTTTAGGAGAAATCTATGCAGAAGAAATGATGGATATTAATGGTTTACCATTAAATCCAGTAAGCCGTGTTTATCCACGTAACTATATTAATACTGGTATTTCTTCTATTGACTGTTTGGCTACACTTATTCGTGGACAAAAGTTACCAATCTTCTCAGGATCTGGTTTACCACATGACCGTTTAGCAGTACAAATTGTTAAACAAGCAAAGGTTGCTGATGAATCAGGTAAAGGTTTCGCAATTGTCTTTGCAGCTATGGGGGTTACTAATGACGTAGCAAACTACTTCAAACGTAGTTTTAAAGAAGCCGGAGTTATGGAAAGAGTTGTTATGTTCTTAAATCTTTCTAATGACCCAATTATCGAACGTACTTTAACACCACGTTGTGCATTAACTGCAGCTGAATATTTAGCTTATAAACAAGATATGCACGTTCTTGTTATTTATACTGACGTGACTTCATATTGTGAAGCATTACGTGAATTCTCTTCAAGTAAGGGTGAAATTCCTGGTCGTAAAGGTTATCCAGGATACTTATATTCAGACTTAGCTTCTTTATATGAAAGAGCTGGAATTATTAAGGATGCAAAAGGATCAGTAACACAAATTCCAATCCTTACAATGCCTAACAATGACATTACTCATCCGGTGCCAGACTTAACTGGATATATTACAGAAGGACAAATTTCATTAAGTGCTGAATTAAATTCTGCTGGTATTTATCCACCAGTTGATGTTTTACCATCATTATCACGTTTAATGAAAGATGGTATTGGTGAAGGTTATACCCGTAGTGATCACCAAGACATCGCAAACCAATTATTTGCATGTTATGCTCATGTACAAGATGTTAAATCATTAACATCGGTAATTGGTGAAGATGAATTATCACCATTAGATAAACAATATTTATCATTTGGTAAATTATTTGAAGAATACTTCTTAAATCAAGGTTTTGATTCTAACCGTTCAATTGAAGAAACATTAGATTTAGGATGGGATTTAGTTTCTGTACTTCCAAGAGAAGCATTAGATCGTCTAGATAACAAATTACTAGATGAATTTTATGATCATGAAAAAGCTGTTATGCGCTTTAATATTAAAGAGAAAAAGATTATTAAAGAATTACAAGAAACAGGTGATTAATCATGGCATTGAAAGTAGTTCCTACTAAAGGAAATCTGATTGCAACAAAAAAATCATTAGAATTAGCCATTACAGGATATGACTTATTAGATAAAAAAAGAAATGTCCTTATTAAAGAAATGATGTCATTACTAGATGATGTTAAACTTGTTCGTGATCAGATCACGGATGCTTATCAACAAGCATATGATGCGCTTCAAGAAGCCAATATCTCTTTAGGATTAATTAGTGATCTTGTTAATGCCACTTCTATTGATTATGGAATTTCCATTGTTTATCGAAGTGTAATGGGAGTTGAAATTCCTAAAATTTCTTATAGTAAACCACCAATGGTTTGTAGTTATAACATGGATCGTTCTAATTCGAAAGTGGATTATGCTTTTGAATGTTTCTATCGTGTTAAAGAATTAACTGTTATCTTAGCAGAAGTAGAAAACTCAGTTTATCGTTTAGCTAACGCTATTAGAAAAACTCAAAAAAGAGCCAATGCCCTTAAGAATATTTCTATTCCTGAATTTCAAGCAACAGCAAAATTTATTACTGAATCACTAGAAGAAAAAGAACGTGAGGAATTCTCAAGACAAAAAGTAATTAAAGAACAAAAAAGATAAACTTTAGGTTTATCTTTTTTATTTTAATTTATGAAAAAGACTTTTCTTTTTTGTTAGAATCATTATACTTATTATGTGAGTAAAAGAGGGTGAAAATATGTCTATAAAAGTAAGAGATGTAATCTTGGGTGAAGGGAAACCCAAAGTATGTGTACCAGTTGTTGAAACGACACATGATGCAATTATCAATAGTTTAAAACAAACACAAGATAAACAGTTTGATTTAGTAGAATTAAGAATAGATTATTTTGAAAATTTATCTGATGAAAGTAGTGTTAAAGCATTATTTGCTGATATTAAGAATTTAAATTTGAACAAACCAGTTATTTTAACATGCCGTTCTATGCGAGAAGGAGGGCAAAGTTCATTAGAAAATAAAGAATATTATCATTTATATGAACAAGGTATTGAATCTAAAGCATTTGATATTTATGATGTTGAAGTAGAAGTAGGAACAAACTATGCCATTGAATTTAAAAATTTAATTCATCAAGCAGGATGTTTCATGCTTATGTCATATCATGATTTTAAAAGAACACCAGAAATTGATACATTAATTCAAAGATTTGATGTGATGGAATCATATGAAGCAGATATTTATAAAATTGCAGTTATGCCAGAAGATCAAAAAGATGTTTTATCATTAATGAATTTTACAAATGTTGCCAGAGAAAAATATAATAAACCAATTGTAACAATGTCAATGTCTCCACTTGGCTTAGTTACTCGTTTATCTGGGGAACAGTTCGGAAGTAGTATTACTTTTGCTAGTGATGGTAAAGCCAGTGCGCCGGGACAAATCAATTATCAAGATATGGTTACTATTCTTGATGTTATTCATAATAGTATTGAAAAATAGATTGATGAAAATCAATCTTTTTTTATAAGGAGGAAGTTAATGATTGGTTTAGGCACAATAATCAATACCAGTGCTATTATTGCTGGTGGATTATTAGGAATGAAATTTAAAAAGATTCTTAAACAAACAATACAAGAATCATTATTGAAAGCATCAGGTTTAGCAGTTTTATTTATAGGATTAAGTGGTGGTTTGAAAGGATTTCAAACCAAAGAAGATTTAAGTATGATGATTATTTTAAGTCTTGTTTTAGGAACATTGATAGGTGAATTTATTGATATAGAAGGAAGATTAAATCAGTTTGGAAAATGGCTAAAACAAAAAAGTCATAGTTATGGAGACTCAATGTTTTTGGATGCTTTTATTACTACATCATTAACAGTATGTATTGGTGCTATGGCGATTATTGGTTCAATTCAAGATGCTTTATATCAAGATTATTCCATTTTAATAGCAAAAGCAATATTAGATTTTATTATTGTTATGGTATTAGCTAGTTCAATGGGAAAGGGAGCACTTTTTTCATTTGTGCCGGTATTTATATTTCAAGATTGTATCACGCTGTTAGCTTCATTTATTAGTCCACTATTAACGAAGCAGGTGATATTTAATATTTCAGTATTAGGATCGATGTTAATTTTTGTTGTGGGTTTAAATTTAACGGTGAATACGAAAATAAAAGTAGCTAATATGCTGCCAAGTATTCTTATTGTGGCTTTATTTGTATTATTATAGAGCCTTTTTAATTTATTTGCATATGATAAATTAGGTGAGTCTATGAAAATTGATGCTACAAGTTTAGAAAGAATCATTTGGATGCTTTATGATCGTTATTTTGATTTTCAAGAAATTATTTTAAAAAGGGTCGAAATAGATATTGATCACTATATACACGGGCAATTACTCGTCCAATATTATCATATGGAAACCATAGTAAAATTAATTGCTAGAATAAGAGTAGAAGATGACATCATTATTGATACAAAAGGAACAATAAAATATGGTTTTATTTATTTTGATTTTAATAAAATCTTAAAAGAATATCTAAATCAAAATCGATATCTTACTGTGAATGATGAATCTATCATTATTAAAAATGAATGGATAGAAAATATGAAAATAGAAGATAATAATATTGTTGTAGAACTTAAAAACAAGCAAGGAGTATAACCTTGCTTGTTAGAAGTGTAATTCAATATGATAGAGTTTACCCCAAATGTATATTTGATAAAAATAAGCAAGTAATTGTGGTCCCATCATTAATTGACCAAACCAGGGAACATGAATTTTATCACTATGTTCAATCATTTCTTTAAGTTTATTTTCATCAAATAATTGGAATAGAATATTATTTTTATCTGATAAAGATTCTATTAGTAGATTTTTAATGTAGGATAGGTAAAAAGGAGAATGTGTTTTTGGATAAGGATTCTTTTTACGATTATAGATATCTTCTGGTAAAAAGTCTTGAAAAGCATCACGCAATAATCCTTTTTCTCGATTACCTTGATACATATATTCCCAAGGAACATTATACATATATTCAACAATCTTTTTAGAAGCAAAAGGAACCCTTAACTCAACGCCATTATACATAGATTGACTATCACTACGAGTAAGGAGTGTCTGCATAAACCATTCCATATTAAGATACATCATTTTTCTTTTATTAGAATCATAGAAGTGATGATCAAAATAATCTATTTCTGCTAAACTATCTAAATAACGTTCTTTAACATATTCTTTAATATGCAGATTCTTTGTTTTTTCATTTAATAAATCAAGTCTTTTATCAATGTCTCTAATCCAAGGAAAAGTATCTAAACTATAAAGTTCTTTTTTATAAAACCAAGGATAGCCACCAAATATTTCATCAGCACATTCACCTGATAAGACTACTTTATGATGACGATGAATTTCTTTACAAAAGAGTAGAAAACTAGAATCAATGTCAGCCATTCCTGGACCATCTCTAGCAATCATACTTTGTTTTAAAAACATAATCAGGTTTTTTTGTGAAAGGACAACATTGTAGTGGTTTGTCTGGTAACGATTGACCATATCATCAATATAATCACTATCTTTTGTCATTTGATAATCATAAGGTTTAAAGTATTGATCTTGATCTTGGTAGTCAATACTATATGTTGAAACATGGTTGACATATTGGGTAGCAAGAGCAGTGATGATGCTGGAATCTAAACCTCCTGATAACATACAGGAAATGGGAACATCACTTAATAGTTGTTGGTGAATACTTTCATTTACAAGAGAACGTACATGTTTGACAGTTTGTTCATAATTATGGGGATGATATTTTCTTTCTAATTGCCAATAACGTTCAAGATAATAGTCATCATGATCAATATACATATAATGCCCAGCTCTAAGACTATAAATATTTTGGTAGAGTGTTCTTCCGGGAGTTAAACTAGGACCTAAGCCAAGAAGTTCTTTAATACCGGTTTGATCAACAACAGCTTTACCTAAATATAAGAGAATAGATTTTATTTCACTAGCAAAAATAAAAGTATGATCTTGATGTAAATAATAGAGAGGTTTTACACCTAAATGATCTCTGGCAATAAAAAGTTTATCTTGATAACTGACAATAAAACTAAAGATGCCTTCTAGCTTATTTAAACATTTTTCTTTATAAGCAATATAACTTACTAAAAGTACTTCACTATCACTTTGACTATGAAAATGAAATCCTTCATCAATCAATTGTTGCTTGAGTGAATTCATATTATAAATTTCACCATTAAAGATAATTTGATAAGTGATCCCTTGATAGGTATATTCAAAAGGCTGTTTTCCTCCCTGAAGATCAATAATTGATAAACGACAATGTCCTAATAAAACATGATCTTCATAATGAACACGGCAATCATCAGGTCCACGATGATTCATCAATGTTAACATTTTATGAAACAAATGGGTCTTATCATTAAGATTATCTTGAGTATTATACATACATAAAATACCACACATAAAATCACCTCAAAATATGTATATGTTTAAACAAAATAAAAAGAAGTCAATGACTTCTTTTATTCTTTATTTTCTTTTTTATCACTTACGATTTCTTTGAGTGATGAAGCAAGCCCTGCCATTCCTTGTAATTCACTTGGAATAATAATCTTTGTTGCATCACCTTTAGCAAGTTCTTCTAAAGCTTTAAATCCTTGTAATGTAACATAAGCTTGTTCAGGACGAGCATCATTGATATATTGAATCCCTTTAGCTTGAGCTTCATAAACAAGTCTTAATGCTTCTGCTTCACCTTCAGCTTTTGCGATAGCTGCTTCTTTTTCGGCAGTAGCACGTAGAATTGTTGATTCCTTATCTCCTTCAGCATTTAAGATTGCAGCTGTCTTTTTACCTTCAGCTTGTAAAATAGCTTCACGTCTTTCACGTTCAGCACGCATTTGTTTTTCCATTGCTTCTTGAATATCACGAGGAGGAATAATGTTTTTAACTTCTACACGATGAACTTTAATTCCCCATGGATCAGTCGCATCATCCAAAATACTACGCATTCTTGAATTAATAATATCACGAGAAGTGAGTGTTTCATCTAATTCAAGATCTCCAATGATATTTCTAAGTGTTGTCGCTGTTAAATTTTCAATAGCGTTAATAGGACGATCAACCCCATAAGTAAATAATTTTGGATCAGTAATTTGATAATAAACAACGGTATCAATTTGCATTGTAACGTTATCTTTAGTAATAACAGGTTGTGGTGCAAAGTCAACGACTTGTTCTTTTAATGAAACCTTGTTAGCGACACGATCTAAAAAAGGAATAAGAATGTGTAAACCAACATTACATGTGCGATTATACGCACCGATTCTTTCTACAACATAAGCTTTTGATTGAGGAACAATACGAATTGTTGAACCAATCATACTCACAATAATACAAATTAAAATAACCCATAAAATAAATGTAAACATATTAAGATTCTCCCTTGTTAATTTTTTTTACAATTAAATGTGCACCTTCCACAGCAAGCACTTCACAATAATCACCCATTTCTAATGTTTCACCATTACATGAACATGCCATCCATAGTGTAGACATGACTTTAACTTCCCCTTTAGAGTCCATGTCCATTCTTTTAGTGACCACTCCATGATGACCAATAACACGATCATAATTAGTATGAACAATATTTGTTCTAAGATACTTTTTTGCTAGTGGTCTAGTAAGAATAATACAAATGAAACTTAAAACAATGAAAAATGTGATTTGGATAGATGTCGAAAGATGAAGCAGGGTGGCAATTGCAGCACCAACACCACCAATCGCAAACCAAATACTTACTAAATCTACTGTAATAATTTCAATAATTGTGGCAACAATAATAATAGATAGCCAAATTAAAATCATCATGATTTCACCCCTTTATAATTTTACAGTAAGAATTTGATGGACGACATCATAGTGAGCAGAATATTTAATTCCTTGCTTTTTATCTAAATCAAGATGATAGAGTTGAGCTAGTTCTTGAATAAATGTTTTATTAGATATTCTTCCATAACTTTTACCAATAGAAATACGATGTAATTGATCTTGAGGATAAAGTTCTTGTTCAATCATTGTTTTATCTACTGGTTTAATACCTAATAAGTTATTTTCATGATCTAGCCCTAAAAGAACATATTCTACATTTTCAAAATGATGACATGCAGCAGTATTTAAAGTAATATTTGAACTATAAATTGTGACTGTCTTTTTTGTCACTTCGTTTGTCGACCATATAAATCCCATAGTAATCCCCTTTCTGATTACATTGTATTATAAATATTATTTTTATGCAACAAATATTATTTTAATGATATAGCAAGAAGATATACAAATAATCAGGTTTGGGTTATAATACGAAATGAGGTGGAATATGAAAAAAATTATAAAAGTTTTTTTAATTTTAGGATTATTTTTAACAGGTTGTACGAGTCAAAAACATGAATGGAAAGAAACATATCATTTAACTTATTTTTATTTAGAAGACTGTTCTAATTGTCAGTATTTTAAAAAGAGTGTTTTACCAGCAATTAAAGAGGAGTTTGGTAAACATATAAAAATTAAAGCGTGGAACATGGATGGTGATCAAAATGTTGAAGCAATGAAAAATGCTTATGATGGTTATATCAATCAGTTTATAGATTTTAATCAAGATCATTATGGTTATGGGCCTTTAGTTATTTTAGATGGTTATTTTGCAGTTCTAGGAGCAGGTAATAAAGATGAGTATGTTACAAGATTAATCAATGCCATTGAAGGAAAAAAGATTAAAGAAAATAATGAAATTGAAACAATTTATTATTTAAAAGATGGAAAGGTTAAACAATAAGGAGGAATGAAGATGTCAACACCACATAATCAAGCAGAAGTTGGACAAATTGCTAAAACAGTTTTGATGCCAGGTGATCCTTTACGAGCAAAATTTTTAGCTGAAAAATATTTAGAAAACGTTGAGCAGTTTAATAGTGTGAGAAATATGTTTGGCTATACAGGAACATATAAAGGAAAACCAGTTTCAGTGATGGCTTCAGGGATGGGAATGCCAAGTATGGGTATTTATTGTTATGAACTTTATACGATGTATGATGTAGAAAGAATTATTAGAATAGGGACATGTGGTTCTTTACAAGAAGATGTTCATATTCGTGATATTATTTTAGCTCAAGGAGCATGTACGGATTCTAACTACGCCCATCAATATGAATTACCAGGAACATTTAGTGCTATTTCTACTTTTAATTTATTACAACAAGCAGCCACTTTATGTAAAGAAAAAGGTTTAAATTATCATGTAGGAAATGTGATTTCGTCAGATATTTTTTATCATCAAGATGATTGTAATGGTAAATGGGCTAAAATGGGTTGTTTAGCGGTAGAAATGGAAACTTATGCTTTATTTACAACAGCAGCATCATTAAAGAAGGAAGCAATGGCATTATTTACAGTATCTGATTCATTAGTGTCTAATGAAAAAACATCAGCAGATGAAAGAGAAAAAACATTTACTGAAATGATGGATGTTGCTTTGGGGTTAATATAATGAAACAAAAATTTTGTTTTTTTGATTTTGATGATACTTTAATTCATGGTAGTTCAGGAACAATGTTAATTCGTTACTATTTAAAAAAGCATCCTTTAGGTGTGATTTATTTAATTCCTATGGCTATAGTGTGTATTCTTTATGTGTTAAAACTTGCTTCTTTTAATCAAGCTAAAAGTGCAACACTTTTTCCTTTAAATAGAATGAGTGAAAGAGAAGTACAAGCTTTCTTTGAAGAAGAAGTAGAAAAACATTATTATCCTCATGTTATTGAAGAATTAAAAAAGAAAAAAGAAGAAGGATATGTGATTTATATTTGTAGTGCTTCAGTAGAGGCTTATTTACGTTATTGTAGATTACCTGTAGATGCTATTTTGGGTACCAAGACGGTTATCAAAAATAATCATTATACAGGTAAAATGATTGGTAAAAATTGTAAGAATGAAGAAAAGATTAATAGGATTATGGAAGTAATAAAAAATCATAATCTAGAAATAGATTATGATCATTCTTTTGCTTATTCAGATTCAAAGCATGATATTCCCATGTTAAAGATGGTTAAAAACAGAGTTAAAATTGATACGAAAGATGGTCATATGTCACCATTTATTATTGAGTAGCGAAAGCTACTCTTTTTGATTTAAATCTTGAAATAAAAGCATAATATTAATAAGTGCAGCAATTCCAACAATAATATAAATAAGCATTGTAAGAAAACTGTTGATACCAAATAATGACTCAACTAAATTGAAATGGAATAAACCAATTAAGCCCCAGTTAATACCACCAATAATAGTAAATACAAGAGCTGTTTTTTGAATTGCATTCATTTTTTTACCTCCTTAAACAAAGTCTATCCCATTAATCAATTATTTATACATAAATATATATTCATTTCATAATTTTATTTAGGAGGAAGAATAATGAAAAAGATATATATGATTGTAGCAGTTGTTGTGGCATTGTTAGTAGGGACATTGATTTTTTTTAAATTTAAAGATCATTCTTTAGATAAAACGATTGAAAAAGTAAAGGCTTATGATCGCTATGAATTAACATGTCAAATGGAAATGGCTCAAAATGATGAACTTAAAAATTATGAAGTCAAAGTAGATTACTTAAAAAAAGAAAAAGATGAATATTATAAAGTAGAGTTATACGATAAATCGTTGAATCAAGCACAAATTATTATTCGTAACCAAGAAGGTGTTTTTGTTTTAACGCCTACCATGAACCAGATATTTAAGTTTCAAAGTGATTGGCCAACTAATAGTCCTAAGCCTTATATTTATCGTTCTTTAATTTCCTTATTAGAAAAAAATAAAGTAGAAAAGATAAAAGATGGATATAAGGTGCAAGCAAAAGTAAAGTATCCTAATGATCAGCGTATTGTATCACAAGAAATGACCTTTGATAAAGCACTCAATCCTAAACGAGTTGTTTGTCTTGATAAAGATGAAACTGAAATTATTACAACAAAAATATCAACATTTGATCCTCATATCAAACTAAAATTATCTCAATTTAACCAAAATCAGGTTTTAAAAAAAGCTAAAAAAGAAACAAGAGTATCTTATGATAGTTCTATTCTTTATCCGGTAGCGATGCTTGGTAGTGACTTAGATAGTGAAACCGTAAGTGTCATAGATGGGAAGAAAAATCATGTATTAAAATTTAAAGGAGAAAAGAGCTATACTGTTGTTGAATCTTATGGACGTAAAGACGATGTACAAGTCAATGTTATTCAAGATGAAGTGATTGATATGGTTGATGGTTTTGCATATTATAGTAATAATAAACTTACAATGATTAATTCTGGATTGATATGCAGTATTTATTCTCAGGACTTAACTAAAGATGAAATGGTCTCAGTCATGACAAGTATGCAATCTTGTGCAACGAAGTAGATTGAATTATAAAACAAAAAAGATTATACTTATAAGGTAACTGGAGGTATGATCGATGTTTCTAAAACGTGACACATATGCACTAATTGATTTAGATCATTTAAAATATAATGTAGAAAAAGTTCATCAACAATTTAAAAGACCTTTGATGGCAGTCATCAAAGCCGATGCTTATGGACATGGATATAAAGAAGTAGCAAGTTTTTTAAAAGACTTTGACTATATAGAAATGTTTGCTGTTGCAACATTAAAAGAAGCAATAGAATTAAGAGAATTAGGAATCAAAGAAGGGATTCTTATTTTAGGGGCTATTCCTACAAGCAAAGAAGATATAGATTTAGCTATAAAATATGATATTTCTCTTTCGATGGTTTCTTTAGATTACATGCATTTACTTACTCATTTAATTGAACCACATCACAAATTAAAGATTCATATTAAATTAGATACAGGGATGCATCGAATTGGTTTGACAACAAAAGAACAATTGCATGAGTTACTTGCTACAATTAATCCTGATCAATTTGAAATTGAAGGTATCTTTACTCATTTTGCTACAGCAGATTGTGATGATGTTGCTTATCAAAAACAAGTTGATACTTTTTATGATATGGTAGGAGACTTAAAATTTAAATATATTCATTGTTGTAACTCTGCGGCTATGGCTTATCATGAAGATACACGTTCAAATTTAGGAAGAATTGGGATTACAATGTATGGATGTGATCCTGCCGGTAAAGAAAGTGATGAATTTAAACAAGTGATGTCACTTTATACAAAAGTGGCGATGATTAAAAAAATATATCCTGGAGAAAAAGTGGGCTATGGTTTAACTTATGAAGCAAAGCAAGAAGAATATATTGCTACGTTACCAATAGGTTATGCTGATGGTTTTACAAGACGTAATCAAGGAAGATATGTATGGATTAATGGACAACGATATCAAATTGTAGGACGTGTATGCATGGATCAAATGATGGTACGCGTAGATGATCGTGTTCATGTTGGTGATGAAGTTGAAATTTTTGGACCTCATATTTCTTTAGAAAGCATGGCTAAAGATTTAAATACCATTTCATATGAAATTATGTGTTTAGTTTCTAATCGTGTTCCACGCATCTATATGCAAAATGGTTCTATAAAAAAAATAGTTGAATTTAAATAGGCATCATTGAGATGCCTTTTATCATAATAAAAAAATCTAGCTGGCTGCTAGATTTTTTATTTAAATAATTGTGCTAAACGATAATATGATAGAGCACCATCTTTTTGTTTTGTCACTTTTCCTTTTTCTAAAACAAAAGTTGAAGGAACAGTACCATCTGATGTTTTAAATGTTTTTTGAATATATTTTGTTGCATCACTTTCGCTATCTAGATTTACATAATAAATACGATCTCTACGATTTTTCTTTAAGTATTTTAAGCATACATCTTGATAATTTAAAGTTGTATTATCGCTATCTTTACCAACAACAACGACAAAACTATCTTTATCTTTAATTTTTGATTCTAGTTTTGTTTGGCTAATTGTTGTCATTTCTACATGGGTAACAGTACGATAGCCATATAAACAAAGAAAAACAACAAGTACTAATCCAAAAACACTTATTTCTTTCCATAATTTTTTAAGTATTTTCATGAAAAGTCCTCCTCACTTTTATATATAATAGCAAATTTTAGTGTATGAAACAATAATAAATCGCTATCACATAAAAAACCAAAATTATAAAGTTGTTTTTCCTAGACAACCATCTGACTATCACGGAATGCTCAGAGCTTCCTTTTAAATCATGGTAAAATAATATGAAAAGGGGGATTATATGAAAATATCTTATTTTAATAATGAAAATATGAGTGTTTCAAATACTATTAAAGCAGGACCTTTAAGAGGAAAAAGAATAAAAACAAGGTTATTACCTACTCAAGGATTGTTTCAACATGATTATCTTAGTAATGAAGAAGCTTTTATATTGTTAGGGAATACCCTTTATTATTATTTATCAGATATAAATGAGGGGGAAATTGATGAATTTAATGAAATTAGTTATCGTACAGCCATTATTTTACTTAGTGAAAGAGAAACCATTTCTAAAACGATTGCAAGTCTTCCTAAAAGAAATTTAGATTTGTATAATTTTATGCTGTTATTCAATCGTGAATCGAAAAAAATATTTGGTCTAAAAATTATCTCTGCGGGATTAACAAGAGATATGGCACGTTCAAAAAGTGAAAAACATAATGCCGTTGCTAAAAAATTTATTTTATCACTAAGGAATCAATCACCAAAAACTTTTTCTTTATTTTGTACTGTTGTCAATAACATGTGTTATGACATAATTATGAAGATGAATGCACAAGAAAGAAAAGAAAAATACATATATAAATAAAAAAGCCAATCTAATGATTGACTTTTATTTTAAATGAGTTTTAGCAAAGTTCCAAGTATCACGACACATGTCTTCGATATTATGAGTTGCTTGCCAACCTAATTCTTTTTTTGCTTTAGATGGATCAGCATAGCATGTGGCAATATCTCCGGCACGACGAGGTTTAATTTCATAATTAATTTTAACACCATTTACTTTTTCAAAAGCATGGACTAATTCTAAAACGCTATATCCTTTACCGGTACCTAAATTAGTAATATGGACACCAGGTGTGTTATATTTTTCGATAGCGAGAACATGTCCTTTAGCTAAATCAACAACATGAATATAATCACGAACACCGGTACCATCTGGAGTGTCATAATCATTACCAAATACACCTAAACATGGAAGTTCACCTGTAGCTACTTTCATGATATATGGCATTAAGTTGTTAGGAATTCCTTTTGGATCTTCACCAAGTAATCCTGATTGATGAGCACCAATTGGATTAAAATAACGAAGCAATGTAACTGACATATCTGGGCAAGCGTGTTGAACATCTGTTAAAATACGTTCCATCATTGCTTTACTTGCTCCATATGGATTGGTTGTATCACCTAAATGACAATCTTCAGTTAATGGAACAACTTCAGGATCACCATAAACAGTTGCACTTGAACTAAATACGATGTTATTAACATGGTATTTCTTCATCATTTTAGCAACAATCAAAGTTGTCATTAAGTTGTTAGTATAATATTCAATAGGTTTTTCTACTGATTCACCAACTGCTTTGAATGCAGCGCAATGAATAATTGAATCAATATGATTTTCTTTAAATACAGATTTTGTTTTTACTTCATCTAAAACATTAAATTCATAAAACTTAACTTCTTTTCCTGTAATATCTTTAATATATTGTAGTACTTCTGGTTTAGAATTAGAAAAATCATCAATAACAATAACTTGATGTCCTGCTTGAATTAATTCTACGCAAATATGACTTCCAATATAACCAGTACCACCTGTTACTAATACGTTCATACAAGGTCCTCCTTAAGACATATATATTTTATCATTTTTTTCAAATAATGGAAAGAAAATGAGAAGTCGAAAACTTATATAAAAAAAATGAAAAAAACCGTTGACTTCAAAAGAATGAGATGATATTATAAATGGGCACTGGTCAAG
>NZ_QRQB01000021.1:0-45829 GCF_003475785.1 Coprobacillus sp. AF33-1AC
GTTTCTTGACCTAACATACCATAGCTAAAAGGAATTCTTTCATCTTTAATACGGGCATTTAATAAACCAACTCTAAATTGAGTTGTAACGAAATCAGCGTCTTTTAAAGCTTCTCTACGATCTAATGTTAAATGAACCTTAACATCATAAGGGGAAGCATCCCACATACGTTGAGCCATTTTACCAACGATTTCTAATTTTTCTTTACCATCTTCAATATCAACTAACCAGATTTCTTTGATAGGAAGTTCATCATATCTTTTGATAAATCCTTCCATTAATTCAGGTGTATAACTGCTTCCGCCACCAATTGTTACAATTTTTACAGGTTTTTTATTCATTTATCTTTCCTCCTTTATTCACTCAAATATTTTAGTAAGTGACAGGATAAAAGACAATAAAATGGAAAAATCAGAGACTTTTTTTCATGAAATATAGAAAAATAATGAAACATTTTGAAACTATTCATCAAGATTACGATCATCTGTATAACGAATATATTCTTTTAAGTATTTATTATTTTTATCTAAATCCAAATGATAAACACACGCAAAAATAACATCTAACATATATTGTAATGCAATATGAGAAGCAAATTCTGACGTATGATCTCTTACATTCTCTTGATCAGACATACCTAAATGATAGGTTATATATTGAGGATAGAAGTTATTACCAATTTTACTTATAAGAATGATAGGTGTTTTTCTTTTGGATAAGATTTCAATGATAGTTGGAATATAGGTTGCTTTTCCTGAATAGGAAATAATAATAGCGACATGTTTTTCGTTAGATGCTAAGGCAATATAATTCATATGCTCACTTTGAGGACAATTGACAATACGTCCTATAGAAAGCATTTTATCTTGAAAATTATAAGCTACATGACTATTATGTGAACTGGTATAAATATCAATTAATTGAGCTTGATGTAATAATTTAGAAATCTTGTATAATTCATTTTGATCAATGACTTCAAAAGTATCTTTAATAGCGAGTTCATAGATTTGTGTTAACTTTAAAGAAATATCTTTAGTGGTATCGTTGATTTTAAAAGGATAATTGACGTCAACTTGTTCATGTTTGAATGAATGATGTTGATTTTTAGCGAGCGCCACTTTTAAATCATTGAAGCCGTTTAAATTGATTTTCTTACAAAAACGATGAATAGTAGATTTAGATGTAAAGATTTCTTTAGAGAAATCTTCGATAGTCATATTTAATATCATATCTTTATGATTTAAAATATAATGACTGATTTGTATTTCAATCGGGGTAAAGTTTTTACATAGTTGGATTCTTTTTTCAATATTCATAATAACCTCCTATTAAAATGATTGGATAAATGCCTTTAATGTATCCGATATATCCTCATTTTTTCTAGTAATAAAAGTGACACCAGTATAAAGACTTTGATCTTCTAAGACAACATGATATAAAGTATCATCATATTTATATAATAGGCTACTACTAGGGACAATCGCAACCCCAATACCAGTAGTGGCCCATATCAATGAAGTACGACTATCATCACAAGTCACTTGTAACTTTAAGGGAATCTGTTGATTTAAACAATAGTCGTTAATCAAAGGAAAATAACGCTGATGAATGATGAGAGGGATATTTTTAAAGTCTTTAAGGGTAGATTTAGGTGTTTCAAAGTATTTTCTTTGTCCAATCGCAACCATAGGTTCAAAATGCAATGACGAAGAATTAACTAAAGATGTATCAAAGGGCGTTCTAACAATGCCTAAATCAATATTATGTGATAACAAGAGATCAAGTATTTCATAAGTGGTTCCCTCATGAAGGTGATACTGGATATGAGGGTGTTGACAAATAAAGGTTTTTACTGTGGGTTGATTAATCAACCCACTATTAGAAGAAGTAATACCTATTCTTAAAATATCTTGATAAGATTGTTTGAGTTCATTTTTTGTTGTTTCAGTTAAATCTAGAATTTGTAGGCATCTTTTATAGAAGCGTTGCCCAGCATCGGTTAATTCAATTTGCCTTTTTCCTCTTTTTAATAAAGTAACTTGAAGTTCTTCTTCTAACTGTTTAAGTTGCATAGAAAGTGGTGGTTGAGCAATATGAAGAACTTTGGCTGCTTTTGAAATCGTGCCCTGCTCTACAATTGTTTTAAAATATTTCATTTGTCTAATATCCATAAATTTTCTCCATAATAAGTATAGATGTATTTATATATATAATTTATATAATAATCATACTTTATATATATTTTACATATATAGATTTTAACATATAATAGATGCGAGGTGAAGAAAGTGAAATTATTGAAGTATGTAAAGGAATATAAATATTCGGCTTCTTTAGGTTTTATTTTTAAGATTTTTGAAGCTGCTTTAGAATTGTGTGTTCCTGTTGTGATGGCTTCGGTTATTGATAAGGGAATTGGTCATCATAATACTAACTATATTTTAAAGTGTGGACTGGTTTTAATTGGTCTGGCGTTATGTGGTTATTTATTTGCGTTAGTATGTCAATGGTATGCATCAAAGACATCACAAAGTGTAGGAACAGCATTAAGAAAAGATATGTATCATCAAATTAATCAATATGATGATGCAGCCTTGGATCGTTTAACAGCACCATCATTAGTAACAAGATTAATTAATGATGTTGTTCAAATCCAATTGGCTGTAGCACTGACCATCCGTCTTACATCAAGAGCCCCATTTTTAATGATTGGTTCATTATTTATGGCATTTATGATTAGTGGGTCTTTATCGATGATTTTTGTTGTAGGAGCCATTATTCTTGCGGTATCGATGTTATCAATTACGGTTTTATCTATGCCTTATTTTGCTAGAATTCAAAAACTATTAGATAAAATAGCCTTGATAGCAAGAGAAAACTTAAAAGGGGTCCGGGTTATTCGTGCTTTTTCTAATCAAGAGTATGAAACCAATAGATTCCATCAGGAAACGAAAAATCAAAAAGATGAACAAGTTAAAGTAGGTAAAATTCAAGCTATGTTAAATCCTTTTACTTACTTAATTGTTAATTTTGCGATTATCATTATTATCTATGCCAGTGGTTTTCAAATTAATGTAGGAACTTTAACTCAAGGTGAAGTCATTGCCTTAGTAAACTACATGAATAGTATTTTACAAGCACTTATTGTTTTTGCGAATGTTTTATCAACTTATAATAAAGCTACAGCAAGTTATGAAAGAATCTTTGAAGTCTTAGAAACGAAGTCCCAAGTACAAGATGAAGGTATCTATGAAACAATGGTTTTACAAGACAAGATGATTGAATTTGATGATGTGAGCTTTGGTTATACCAATAAAGATGTGCTACATCATTTAAATTTCACTATTAAAAAAGGTGAAACCGTAGGTATTATAGGAGGAACGGGAGCCGGTAAATCAACTTTAGTTTCTCTAATTGGAAGAAATTATGATGTCACTTCAGGACAAATCAAGATTGCCGGAAGACGTATTCAAGATTATAAACTGGCAACCCTTAGAAAACATATAAGTTATGTCTTACAAAATACAGCTTTAATATCAGGAACAATAAAAGAAAACTTATGTATGTCATTACCTTATCAAGAAGGGGTCGTTAATCAAGCATTAGAAGTTTCTCAAGCTAAAGAGTTTGTGAGTTTACTTCCTCAAGGATTAGAAAGTCCTGTTGTTCAAGGTGGAAAGAATTTTTCTGGAGGACAAAGACAACGTTTAACTATTGCTAGAGCATTAGTTAAACAAGGGGATATTTTAGTATTAGATGATTGTTCAAGTGCTTTAGATTATGCAACAGATGCTGCGTTACAAAAACAATTACAACAATTAAAAGACGTAACAAAAATAGTGATTTCTCAAAGAACATCTTCATTAAAAAGATGTGATCGTATTATGGTTTTATATCACGGTGAAATTGTAGGTTTTGATAGTCATGATCAATTATTAAAAGATTGTGTTGTTTATAAAGAAATCTATGAATCACAAAATAGTAAGGATGGTGATTATCATGGATAGTCAAACAATTAAAAGATTACTTACTTATTGTAAACCTTATCAAGATAAGATTATTGCATTAGCGATTTTATCTATTATATCAGTCGTATTTACATTACTTACACCTGTTTTATTAGGACAAGCTATTGATTTATTAGTAGGTGTGCATCAAGTTCAATTTCATGCATTATTACATAAGTTAATGATTGTAGGTGGCGTTGTTTTGATTGTTTCTTTTATTCAATGGATTATGGGACAAATCACCAATAGTATTACTTATAATATTACTAATGATTTAAGAAATAGAGTTTTTTCTAAGATTCAAGTTTTACCTCTTAAATATATTGATAGTACAAGTCATGGAGATATTTTAGGAAGATTAATTAATGATATTGATTTAATTGGGCAAGGTTTATTACAAAGCTTTACTTCTTTACTTACTGGTATTGCAACGATTGTTGGAACAATTTTAATTATGGCGTGGATTCATTTTTCAGTCGCTGTCATTGTTGTTGTATTAACACCATTATCATTATTAGTTGCTTCATTGATTGTCAAAAGAACACATTCTTATTTTCAAGAACAGTTAGCGATTCGTGGAGAGATGAATGGTTTTTGTGAAGAAATGATTGGTAATCAAAAGATTGTGAATCTATTTGATTACCAAATAGAAAATGAAGAGAAGTTTAATGAAATTAATGAGCGAATGCATAAAAGCGGGGTTATTTCTCAATTTTATGGAGCCTTGATTAATCCAACAACGCGTTTAGTTAACAGTATTGTTTATGCGGCAGTAGGAATTTATGGTGCCTTTCAAGTATTAAATGGTGCTTTTAGCGTAGGGATTCTTTCAAGTTTTCTAACTTATGCCAATCAGTATACAAAGCCATTTAATGAAATTTCTTCAGTGATGTCAGAAATGCAAACAGCCTTAGCTGCTAGTCAAAGAGTTTTTGCTTTATTAGATGAAGAAGAAATTACTGAATTAAGTGAATCAAAAATAGTAGAAAACAAAAAAGGACGTATCAATATAGAACATTTAGCTTTTAGTTACGATCCTGCCAAACCATTAATTGAAGATTTTAATTATGAAGCTAAACCAGGTACGATGAATGCTATTGTAGGAAAAACAGGATGTGGAAAGACGACACTTATTAATTTATTAATGAGATTTTATGATCCTCAAGCTGGACATATCACAATTGATGGTGTAGATATTTTAGATATGAATCGTGATGATTTAAGAAAAATGTATGGTATGGTTTTACAAGATAGCTGGTTATTTAAAGGAACTGTAAAAGAAAATATTGCTTATGGTAAACCAGAAGCAACAGATCAAGAAATTATTGAAGCAGCTAAAAAAGCACGAGTTCATAAATATATTATGTCTTTACCAGATGGGTATGATACTTTAGTAGAAGAAGATGGAGGAAACATGTCGCAAGGACAAATGCAATTAATTTGTATTGCACGTATTATGTTAACTCATCCACCAATGCTCATTTTAGATGAAGCAACAAGTTCAATTGATACTCGTACAGAATTACAAATTCAAAAAGCATTTGATGAAATGATGAAAGGACGTACGACTTTTATTGTTGCACACCGTTTATCAACGATTAAAAATGCTGACCAAATTATTGTGATGGATCAAGGACATATTTTAGAGGTCGGTAATCATGAAGAATTGCTCGCTAAAAAAGGTTTTTATCATCAATTATATTACAGTCAATTTGAAATAGAATAATAAAGAAAAAGA
Source organism: Coprobacillus sp. AF33-1AC (assembly GCF_003475785.1). Taxonomy (NCBI): domain Bacteria; kingdom Bacillati; phylum Bacillota; class Erysipelotrichia; order Erysipelotrichales; family Coprobacillaceae; genus Coprobacillus; species Coprobacillus sp. AF33-1AC. The sequence goes on from NZ_QRQB01000021.1 coordinate 5,746, forward strand.
CTATAACAACGAAATGTTATAGTCTTTTTATATAACGATTCTTAAAATAAAATGATGATTTTTTGTAAAAAATTGATAATGACCATGCAACTTTTCTACAGTATAAACAATACTTTGACTACCAATACCGTGATCTTTTTCTTTAGAAACAGGAATACCATCTATAAATTCAGGTTCAATCGCATAAGTATTTTCAATAGAAATCAATAACTTACCACATTTTTCATCAATACTTAGTTCAATTAAACGATGCTCTTTTAATAATAATACAGCCTTCAATGCATTTTCTAGACCATTAGAAAGAATAGAAGTTAAATCAATATCACTTATATTTAATTGTTGAGGTACATTCAATGAATAATGAAAATCAACTTGTTCTTCAATCATTCTTTCTTCATAGGAAGCAATAATCATATTAATGGTATTATTTAAACAATATTGTTTTCTTACAGTTTGGTCAATTGAATCAAATAATGTCTGAATATAGTGAATAGCATGTTCATTTTGATTGTTTTCTAAATCGTTTAAGATATGATTGAGAAAATGACGCATATCATGTCTAATCATAATGATTCTTTTTTCATTTTCTTCCATTAATTTCATTTCTTTTTCTGCTTGAGTTTGTTGTATATGAATGAGTTTATTATAGGTTTCTATTTTTTGTTTTTCTTCATACTGTTTAAAATAAACGGTGCAGAAAATGAAATAACAAATACATAAAAGAAAAGGAATGAATTCAACAGTAATCTTATTACCAAGATAAAGCAGATGGGTATAAACAGTTGCTATATAATCAAATATATAATAGAAAACAGGGATAATACTAAAAGAAAATAATTCATTATTTTGTTTCTTTAATAATTGTGATATAGAAGCAGATACATATTTCATAATAATAAAAAATGAAATAATTAAAGAAAGTGAATAAGTGATATGATTGATATTTGGAATAAAACTATTAATAAAAATAGAAGTCCAGTTACTTATTTGACAACATAAATAAGCACTTGTAATCGCAATTAAAGAAGGAAAAATACGTCTTTTTAAATAAAAAATGAAAAATAAACATAAAGGAAGATGTGTAATAAGAGGATAGAGCGAAATAACTAAAGAGAGTCCTTTAATGAAATAGAAGATGCCCTGTAATCCTAAATCAATTAAAAAGAAACTCATTAACACCATAATATTTTTTTTATTCATTTTTACATCAATAAACAAACTGGAAACAAAAATACCAAACAACAATGTTAAAGAATAACGAATTATTTCTAATAAAGTATTAATCATCATCAGGGTTTCCTTTCTTAAACATATAATCAAAATATACATCTTTAAAGTTCTTTGCATAATTCCTTGAAATAGGAATTATCTTTTGAGATTTAACTTGAATTTCAGTTGAATTAAAATGATCAATAGCTGGCATATAAACAAGATAACTACGATGACATTTATAAAAACCATCATTTAATAATAGTCTTTCACTACAATGAATAAAGGTATCTAATACTTCAATACAATATCCATTATTTAAGTAAAATAAGACTTTTTTATTTTGAGCTTCAATACATTCAATAGTATGATAATAAATCTTTTGGAATCCTTCATCTGTTTTAACAATAATAAATTGCGGTTCATGATGAATGGATTGGCTACATTCATTTAAAAGGGTACATAATTTATTATAGTTTGTAGGTTTTACGAGATAGCCGCTTGCTTTGACATCGTATGACTCTACAGCAAATTCTATCGAAGAGGTTAAAAAAATAATTTTAACAGCCTGATCATGCTTTCTAATTTCATGGGCTGTTTCCATCCCGTTTAATAAAGGCATCATAATATCTAAAAAAATCACATCAATATGACTCTTTTGATAACTATTGATCAAAGCATCACCATGATTAAATAAATAGATAGATATTTTTTCATGATTTTGTTGTGCCCATGCTTCAATCATTTCCTTTACTTTATTCATATATAAAATATCATCATCACAAATTGCTATATTCATTACTATCACCTAATTCTATTTTATCAAAATATAATTCTCTCTTATATACATTTCACACCCTAAAAACGACATTTCGCGCCTGTAACGTAAAAAAAGGGGTTAAAAAAGTAAAATATAAATGTAAGGAGGGAGTTTTCAATTATAAAGAGGATTGAGTAAACAAGATAGAGGGAAGGAGAAAAGAGATGAAAAAGGTATTATCAATTTTAGTTGTTTTAATGATGTTGATAGGCGTAACACCAACAAAAATATACGCTGAAGATTTTGAACAAATGGGGAATAAAGCGATGAATTCCTATGACAAAGTAGAAAGTACATTAGCGAATGTTGCTGAAGTAAGTCAAGATGCACAAAATCATATTAATATCAAACTTACAAAAAACATTAAAGGACGTTTAAATTTTAAAATCAAGGGAGCTTATATCGTTTTTGACGCTAATGGAAAGACTATTGATGGAAGTAACTGTTTAGAAGCAATTTGCTTAGAACATAATATGGGTATTACTCTTATTTTAAAAGGAAATGGAACCTATATTCGAGGGTCTAACTATTCAGTATTTGCTGGATCAGGATCGCAAGAGAATAATAATGAGAATGTAATTTATATTCAAAGTGCCACTTTAAAAGGAAATCCTGGAGTAAACGGAAATGGGAAAATTATAGTTCAACCAACAGACGGAAATGAATGTATGGTAACAAAAGATGGAGAAAACTATTTTTCTCAATCTATATGGTCAGAAGAACCATTTAAAAATGAAGATTTACATCACACAGGAACGGCTGCAGATCATGTTTTTGTTATTAAACAAGTTAAGCATACACATGTAATGGATCAAGAAGTTGAAAAAAGTGAATATTTAAAACAAATGGCAACATGTGTTACACCTGGTATTTATTATAAAAGTTGTGTTTGTGGATATAGTACGAAATCAGATGCTGCTGTTTTTTATACAAACGCATTAGGACATGGATATACAAAGAAAATTTACTCTGCTTTTTTAAGAAGTAAAGCTAGCAATTGTCAAGAACACGATACATACTGGTATGTATGTACACGTTGTGGTAAAACATCAACTGTAGATTTCTTTGAAGACACACAAAGCAGTGGCAGCCATCAATATGCTAGTGAACTAAAAGCGAGTCCAACACATCATTATTATGCTTGTACAGTAGAAGGATGCGCAAGTGTAAATAATATGGAAAAACATACAGCAAGTAAGTGGATTATTGATGAAGAGGCTACTACTTCAAAAGAAGGATTGAAACATCAAGAATGTACAGTTTGTCATTATGTTATGCAAACAAGTACGATTGCTAAGCTAAATCCAGAAGTCAAACCGACAATGACAACAGAAAATAAGACGGAAACAAAAAAACAAGAAACAAAAGATAATCAAACTGTTAAAACAGGAGATCCTACAAATATTCTTGAAGCGATGGTTTTATTAGTTTGTAGTGTTATAGCTATCGTTATCATAAAAAAACGTAGTGAAAGAAAAGAATAAAAAAAACAGATGGTCATTTTAAATCGACCATCTGTTTTTATCTTGTTCTTTGTAATGCTTTTTTCATCTTAGATTCATCCATAAATCTAAGTGATGTAGAATATGATTTTTGTCCGTAACTAAAACTTAAAGTTGTAGGTTTAGGATAGTTCACTCTTTTTATTTTACGATAATCTAATTGAATCTTACCAATTAACATATCACGTCTACCAATAAAGATGACTTGTTGGAATAAATATCCACTCACTAACGATACGATTGCAATAATATTAAGTGGTAATGAGGCATCATTATACTTATTATTCATAGCTGATATAATCATAAAATAAAGACATCCTACAAAACAAGCTACATAAATAATAAGTAATCCAACATAAAATATTTTTCCTACAGTAGATAAAGCACATTCTAAAGTTTTATCTTTTTTCAAACAACGAATAATAGTAACAAATAAATTTATATTAGTATATGTAATCCAAAGGAATACAAGAAATACTAAAATTGGTAATATAACTAAAAGACCTTCCATGATTTGACTCCTTTTCTTGCATATACATATTATACAAGAAATTTATTAAATAGTATAGTCTTAATAATTTCTTGTAAAAAGTAAGAATAATAGAAAAGTAGAAGATGAGTGATTTATATAGAACATGTTTTTAATTAATAAAAGAGATAGATATGTAAAACTGTATATCTGTCTCTTTTAGTGATGTCTAGCATAGTATTCATCATAAGTTAGTTTTGATTGTGTGACTTTTTTGGCTAAATCTTTACCTAAATAACGAAGATGCCAACTTTCATAAAGATAACCAGTTAGCTTGTCCTTTTGATCTGGATAACGAATAATGAACCCATAATCAGCAAGTTTAGATACAAACCATTGGTATTGAGGATGTTTGATAACATCATCTAGTTTATATTGGTCAAGACCGATATCCATTGATAGACCGGTTGTATGTTCGCTATGACCAGGACGTGAACATGTTTCATCAGCTTTAGCTTGATTGTAAGTATTAGCCATATGATTATAGATTTCATCTTGCCATTTAGTAGAACGATAACCAGAAGCAACATAGAGTTCAAAGCCTTTTTCTTGACAAGCTTTTCTTAAAGCTTGAAAGTCATCATAAACACATTTTCTAACAAGATGACTGCGATAAGGATATCCATAACTACCGGGAGTTGCCTGATCATTGATTTCCACCAAATCATCAGGAGCATAACTTGGATCTAATTGATAATATTTATTAACAATCGTATCTAGGTCGTTAGGATGATCTTGACGAATGATTTTTCCATAAAAATCATAATCAAGATTCATATTCACATATGTAATAACATCTTCATGACTATATTCAGGATGTTGTTTTTGATATTCTTGATAACGCTGAGCATTTTCTTTTTTATAATAAGAGAGTTCTTTTTTTGTTTGTTTTTTAACTTTTACAGTTTGCTTTTTTGGTGTTGTACTAGAACTTTGACGAGGATAGAAAATAAATCCTAGAATCAAAGCTAATATGATCACACCTAATACAATGACTCTTTTTTTTAAATGTCTTTTTTTCATACTAACCTCACATATTTATTTTAACACCATCGGGTACAATACTTTTAATTTTTTCTTGGAATTGTTGTAAACATGATGGGTCATTTTTTAATATATCATGTTGTAATAATAAATCATTATTGTAATTTTTTAAAGGATAAATTGTAACTACATTAGCATTATAATGATTAATTAATGGCGTATAAGTGACATTTTCAATAGAATAGGTATTATTATCTTTAATAAAGTCTAATGATAGCATACCTTCTAATTGATTATCTACATTGTCCATAGTGCTCACAAAATTACCTAATGAATAAACAACAAGTGTTTGATGTCCATTGTGTTCTAACCAGTTAACAGGTTGGACAATGTGACTATGATTACCGACAACTAAATCTACATCTAAATCTGCAAAGAATTGAGCATATTCAATTTGACTTTCACCTAATTCGCTTGAGTTTTCTTTACCAAAATGTGCAGAAACAATAACAAAATCACTTTCTTGTTTAGCTTTAGCGACATCTTGTTTGATTTTTTCTTTATCTAAAGTTCCAATAAAATAAGGATAATTTTGGACATCTTTTAAATATTGACGATAACGTGCTTTAGGCTCTTGATTTACGCCAAAAGTATAAGCAAGAAAACTAAATTTGATACCATTTTTTTCAATCGTACGAATATGATCACGATCTTCTTGACTATCATATAATCCAGCAAAGAGAACATTGGGTTTTGTACGCCATAATTTACAAGTATTAAAAACAGCATTGAGTCCTTGATCATAAGAATGATTTGTTGCGCCATTTACAAGATTAAATCCTGTATCAATTAAATCATCAGCTAATTGACTAGGTGAATTAAAATCAGGATATCCTTGAATACCTAATTCATCACCACCAATAATCGTTTCTTGATTAACATAAGCTAAATCTTTTTTACTAATATAAGGTTTTACATGTTGATAAACAGGTTTAAAGTTATATGTATTATTTGAACTTTGACTTTTGGCATAGTTAAAAACTCTTTCATGAATCAAATTATCTCCTACCGCAACAAAAGATACTTTTTGTTGTGTTGTTTTTTCTGTTGTTTTTTTTGCTTTTGGTTTTGGTGCTTGTTTTGTAGAAGCAAAAGGATGTAAAAATAAAAATACAAGTGAGAAAACAACAATTATCGCAATCATAGATATACCTAGATGTTTTAAATTTAGTTTTCTTTTTTTCATTATCTCACCTCAAAACTTTATTAATTGATATATTTATATTATTATAATTTTAGTAATTTTTAAACATTAAGAGGTAATAAAATGAAAAAACTAGAAACAGTACAACATCATATCGTTCAATATCAAGAATCGGATTTTAAAGGACAATTTCGTCAAGCTACATTATTTAGTCTTTTTGCCGATTTAGCTACGCAAAACGCAATTGAAGTAGGCATATGGCATGACGATTTAGAAAATCATTGCGGATGGGTGCTTTCTAAACGGACAATGGTTTTTAATCGTCCAATAAAGGCTGGTGAGCATATTGATTTGGTAACTTGTGTTAAAGGGGGATCACGGGTTCAATTTTCTCGTACTTATGAAATAAGACAAGAAGAAAAGATATTGGGTGGTGGTTTTTCACTGTGGACTCTTATTGATTTAAAAAGTAGAAAAATTGTAAGACCTCAAGACGTGGGAATTACTATACCAAAAGTAGAAGATTATCCTTGTATTGTTGATCGTTATCATAAAATAAGAAAAGATATTGAATTAGAATATATAAAAACAAGAGAAGTTGTTTATAGTGATGTAGATATTAATCAGCATATGAATAATTATCGTTATGTAGAATGGGCTTTAGACTTAATTCCATTTGAGATATATCGTCAATATGATATTAAGGAAATGAGTGTTCACTATATTCAAGAAATTTTACCGGGAAGTCAGGTGCAACTTTATTTAGGAAAAGAGCATCAAGATATAAAAATTGTTTTTAAAGTGGCAGATAAAACGTGTTTTGAAATGGCTGTAATCTTACAAGATAGGGGATGATAAGATGTTATTACAGTGCCCTAAAATAAAAGATGACAAACTTTATTATGGGGGAAGTCAAGATTGGTTTCATGATAAATGGGCTCAAATGGCAGGATGTGCCAGTGTTTGTGCAACCAATGTTTATGTTTATTATTTAAATCAACAAAAGGTCTATACTAAAGAACAGTACCTTCATTTTCAAGAAAAACTCTACGCTTTGCTTACCCCTGGTAAAAGGGGATATCCTTATGTTTATCATTATGCAAGAAAAGTAGGAAACCTACTCCAACGGGATTACCAAATTATCAGAAATCCAGGTATTGAAAAAGGATATCATTTTATAAAAGAAGCTATTGATCATGGAAATCCTGTCAGTATGCTGGTTTTAACGCATCATTCAATAAGAATGAGAGATGATAAGTGGCATTGGATGACAATCTTTGGCTATGATCAAGATTCGATATATTATTCTAGTTATGGAAAAATGAAGAAAATAAAAACGCGAGTTTTACTTAAAAAACATCGCATTAATGTTGTGAAATTGGTTCGCTTTGTAAACAAAAATCAGGAGGCGTCTTTGTTTGTAAAGTAATGACTTGATTGGTTAGGGGATGAAAAAAACGAAGGTAGTAGGCATGTAAGGCAAGCCGTGGCATTTTTGGATATGGTTTTCCATATAGGGGATCTGATAAAATAGGATGATTTAAAGAAGCAAGATGAACTCTGATTTGATGTTTGCGTCCTGTTTCTAAAAAAGCAGATACTAATGAAATTTGCTTGTTTGATTTGATTTCTTTAAAATGAGTACATGCTGTTTTGCCTTGTTTGCTTACTATCATCTTTTGGTTATGATGTCGATCTCTTGCTATACCTTGATTAACGGTCATTTCTTTTCTTTGAAGATGTCCTTCTATTAAAGCATAATAACCTTTTTTAATAGTTTTATTTGCAATTTGATAATCAAGCAAAGGTTGTAATAGGGTACACTTACAAAACATGATCAAACCACTGGTATCACGGTCTAAACGATGAATAAAACGAACAGGATAATTTTGATTTGTTTTTTTATAGTAGTTAGCGACAACATTAACCAGTGTATGCTGACCTTGTTTACCTTCGGGATGAATAATCATCCCAGGTTCTTTATTAATGACTAATAAAAATTCATCTTCATAAACAATATCTAAAGGATGATCAAAACATTCAAAATCAATACCTTTTTCAAAAGTTTTGATTTGTAGTAGATCTCCTTTTTTTAATACTTGATTGTAATCAACAAATTGATGATTGTATAAATATTCTTTGTTTTGTCTTAATAAATGAATTGTTTTTTTAGAAAGATGCATGGAATGAAAATACTCAAGGATAGTTTGTCCTTGAGTTGTTTTATCAATTTCAATGATAAGTTGATCATTGATGACTTTATACTTCATAAATTGTTATTTTGACATCAATTGTGATATCAAGTCCTTGTAAAGTATCTAATACGTGACGTCTTTCTTTTTTTATGTGGTAATAGTGAGGCGTCATTTTTAATAAATTTAAAGCATCTTCCCTGCTGGTAATGGCTACTTTTTTAACTAAGTCAAAACTTTCTACTTTAGGAAAATCTAGACGAATATATTTATCACTCTTTACTTTGATTTCATCATAAATTAATTCTTTAATTTCAATTAAATGACGAGGATTAGCTGTAACATGAATCACATAGCCTCCTTTTTTAAGAACTCTTTTTAATTCATCTTGATTAACAACAGTAAAAAGAGCACTGACAAAATCTAAAGAATGATCAAGAATAGGAATATTTTTAGAATTCCCCACAATCCAAGTAACATCTTTACGATATTTACTTGCCATATTAATAGCTTCTTTAGAAATATCTAAGCCATAAATATCACTATCAATAAAATGTTGCTTAATTCTTTGGGTATAATACCCTTCTCCGCATCCTAAATCTAAAATACTAGGATTGTCTTCTTTTTTGTAACGATCAATACAATCAATCACTTGATCACAAATGATATTATAATAGCCTTGATTTAAAAAGGCTTTTCTGGAAACTAAGGATTCTTTACTGTCTCCAGGGTTATTGGTTGATTTATCAGGGTTAAGTAATAAGTTAATATATTTGCTTTTCGCTATGTCATAACAATGTCCTTCTTGACAACGAAAACTACGCTGATCTAAAACAAGTGGTTGATGACATTTAGGACAAGCTAATTTGTTCATGGTATCACCTCTTTGCCATTATAACATAAAAGGATAAAAAACAAATATGAATTATGATATAATGAAACAAGCAAAGGAGCGTAGAATATGGGATTTTTTAAAAGGAAAGAAAAAGTGAATTTAGATGATAAATTTAAAAGTTTATATAAAGAAATTAATCAAATTACAGCCAATGCTGGAAATGAATTAGATTTTACGATTAAGTATTCACAATTAGTACTAGCAAGTGAAAAATATAATGATTTATTGAAATTAATTGATCAAGGGGCTAACTTTGATAAAAAACATTTTCAATCTTTAAAAGATAGCGTTGATCAAGAAGCAAGAAGAGTAAAGGGGCTTATTGATGAAGATTAAGAGTTATCAAAAAGATTTAGACTATACTTATACTTTAGGCGTTTTTGAAACAATTGAATTATTAAAAAATAAACCGGAGCTTGTTTTAAGAGTGTATGTTAAGTCTAATTCATATAAAAATAAAGGGATACCTTTAATTGAAAAATTATGTAAACAATATCAAATAGAAATGATAGAAAGTGATAAAACAATTCATAAATTATCTAAAAAAGATAATTGTTTTGCTCTAGCAATCGTAAAAAAATATGCTCAACAATTGGAAGATCAAAATCATGTCGTTCTTGTTAATCCCGGAGATATGGGAAATATGGGAACGATCATGCGTACGATGCTAGGCTTTCATTATACGAATTTAGCGATTATCAGACCGGGAGTAGATGTTTTTGATCCTCGTGTTGTGCGTGCTTCGATGGGAGCATTATTCCATTTAAATGTAGAATATTTTGATAGTTTTGAAGATTATTTGGAACGTTATCGTCATCATCATATTTATCCTTTAATGTTAAAGGGAGCAACGAATATACATAAGATTGAACCAGATCAACAATTACATTCTCTTGTTTTTGGTAATGAAAGTAGTGGTTTACCAGATGAATATTTAAATTATGGAAAAACAATATTTATTCCTCATAGTCATCAAATAGATTCTTTGAATTTATCAATGGCTTTAGGAATTACATTAGCTCATTTTTCAAGTTTGGAATTTAAAGATATGGAGGTATTAGGTGATGAGTGAGATGTTTGATTTTGATCAAGTTATTGATCGTAAAAATACGAACTGTGCTAAGTGGGATGGTATGAAAAGAAAAAATGTCAATCCTGACGTGATTTCGATGTGGGTCGCTGATATGGATTTTAAAGCACCACAAAGAGTATTAGATGTATTAAAAGAACGTATAGATCATGGTGTTTTTGGTTATTCTTTTGTTGGGGATGATTATTTAGATGCGATTGTCAGCTGGATGCATCGTCGTCACCAATTTGATATTGATAAGCAATGGATCGTACCGACACCTGGTGTTGTTACGGCATTAAAATTAGCGGTCAATACATTAACTCAAAAGGGTGATGGTATTATTATTCATAAACCAGTTTATTATCCTTTTGATCGTTCTATTTTGGCTAATGAAAGACATGTTGTTGAAAATCCTTTGATTTTTAAAGATGGACAATATGAATGTGATTTTGAAGCTTTTGAAAAAGCTATTATTGAAAATAATGTCAAATTATTCATTTTATGTAATCCACATAATCCAATTGGTAAAGTGTGGAAAAAGGAAGAATTATATCAATTAGGAATGATTTGTAAAAAACATGGAGTTAAAGTTGTGGCTGATGAAATACATCAAGACTTTGTTTATGAAGATAATGAACATATTCCTTTTTATAATGTTGATCCATCATTTAAAGAATTTTCAATCATTTGTACTGCACCGAGTAAGTCATTTAATTTAGCAGGATTACAAACATCAAATATTATTATCGCTAATAAAGAAATAAGGGAAGCTTTTAAAGCAACGATGAATCGTGTAGGTGTAGATGAACCTGCCATTTTAGGATTATTAGCGTGCCAAACGGCTTATAATGAATGTGAGCTTTGGTTTGATGAAATGCTAGAATATGTTTATGATAACTTTACTTATTTAGATAAATTCCTAAAAGCAAACATGCCAGAAATTAAGTTAGTTCATCCTCAAGGTTTATATTTAGCGTGGGTTGATTTTAGAGCCTTAAATATGTCAGCTAAAGAATTAGAAGATTTTATGCAAAATAAGGCGGGTCTATGGCTAGATGAAGGGTATATCTTTGGTACTGGTGGTGAAGGCTTTGAACGTTTCAATCTAGCCACACCAAGAGCAACACTAGAAAAAGCTTGTCAAAGATTATTAAAGGCTTATCAAGAATTAAAATAATTTATCATAGTGATAAAAAACTATTGATTAAATAGAAAAAAGATGTATACTATAAGTGTAATCATTGGATTACATAGAGATTACGATAAAGTTGTTCTCCAAATAATTTACGGTAATCTATTGAAAAACGTAGCCACACCCGTATTTAAGAAACAGGTTTCCCATTGATTAAATACATGGATATTTCTGTAAGTAGCCTAGGCTACGTTTTTCTTTTTAAAAAATAATATAAATTAATGGAAATTCTTGATAAAAGATAGTATTATATATACGAAAAAAAGAAAAGGAGATTTGTTATGGGATTAGTATCAGCAACAGAAATGTTAAAGAAAGCTAAAGAAGGACATTATGCAGTAGGTCAATTCAATATCAATAACTTAGAATGGACTAAATCAATCTTATTAACTGCAGAAGAATTAAAAGCGCCAGTTATCTTAGGTGTATCAGAAGGTGCTGCTAAATATATGACTGGATATACAACAGTTGCAGCAATGGTTAAAGCAATGGTAGAAGCATTAAATATTACTGTACCAGTAGCTTTACACTTAGACCATGGTTCATATGAAGGAGCTAAAGCTGCTTTAGCTGCAGGTTTCTCTTCAATCATGTTTGATGGTTCTCATTATGGAATCGAAGAAAACATTGAAAAAACAAAAGAAATCGTTGAATTATGTCATTCAAAAGGTGTTTCAGTAGAAGCAGAAGTTGGATCAATCGGTGGAGAAGAAGATGGTGTCATCGGTAAAGGTGAAGTTGCAGATCCAAAAGAATGTAAATCAATCGCAGATTTAGGAGTTGATTTCTTAGCTGCAGGTATCGGAAATATTCATGGTAAATACCCTGCTAACTGGGAAGGATTAGACTTCAATGCATTAGACGCAATTCAAGCAGAAACTGGAAAATTACCATTAGTATTACATGGTGGTTCAGGAATTCCTGATGAAATGATTAAAAAAGCAATCACTTTAGGTGTATCTAAAGTTAATGTTAATACTGAATGTCAATTATATTTCCAAGAAGCTACAAGAAAATACATCGAAGCTGGAAAAGATTTAGAAGGAAAAGGATATGATCCTCGTAAATTATTAGCTCCAGGTGCTAAAGCAATTCAAGAATGTGTAAAAGACAGAATGGAAGTATTTGGTTGCATCGGTAAAGCTTAATTAAAAAAATAAGGCTTCTCATTGAGAAGCCATTTTTTATTTTAGTCTTGAAAAAGGAATAAATGGAAGAGGTTGATCAGGTTGATCAATTTGTTTTTCCATCCAAATCATATCATACCATTGATTAAACTTATAACCACAACGATGGAAATGAGCCACTTCTTGGTATCCTTCCTTTTCATGAAAATGAATACTTTGAGGGTTACCATAAGTAATACATGCATTTAAGTTAGTTATATGCTGTAAATGAGAGATTCTTTCTAATTCCTGATATAAAAGATGTCCTAATCCCTTGCCTTTATGATGAATATCAAGATAGATAGATGTTTCTGCTGCCCATTGATAAGCTGCACGAGGATGAAAAGCACCGGTATAGCCATAACCAATAATTTTTTCATCTTCCATAAGAACTAGATAAGGATATTTTATAAGTGTGCTTTTAATTCTGTTTCTAAATTCTTCTAAACTAGGAACATCATATTCAAAAGTAATGGCAGTATTTAAAACATAAGGTGTATAAATTTCTAATAAACGTTTTGCATCGTCTACAGATGCCACTTTTATCGTTATATTTGACATAATATCTCTCCTTTTTTCATATATTTTCTGCTTTTTTAATAAAATGTCAAATAAAATGATGATAAGAATTAAATTATGTTGTGAAGTGATTTTATTATCAATATTTTAAAGTTGTTTTTTTGATTTATTTAATATATAGTATTAGAGATAAGAGGTATAAGGAGGCAATTTATGAGTGAAATTATAGCAATTGAAGGTGGACATAAATTAAATGGAACGGTAGAAATTAGTGGGGCAAAGAATGCAACGGTAGCGTTGATACCAGCGATTATTTTAGCTGATTCACCGGTTACTATTTTTGGTGTACCTGAAATTAGTGATGTTGATGCATTAGCCGTTTTACTTAAAGAGTTAAATTGTGATGTTAAAAGAGATGGTGACTCATTAATTGTTGATCCTTCACATTTAGAAAATAAACCACTTGTTAGTGATGCTGTAGATAAGTTAAGAGCTTCTTATTATCTTATGGGAGCTTTACTTGGTAAATGTAAAAAAGTAGTTATGAAAGCTCCAGGAGGATGCTTTTTAGGACCTCGTCCTATAGATCTTCATATTAAAGGATTTGAAGCATTAGGTGCTCATGTAGAATTCAAAGATGGTGCACATATTATTACGGCTGATCGCTTAATTGGTAATAAAATATATCTAGATTTTGCTTCAGTTGGCGCAACAATCAATATTTTACTTGCTGCGGTGAAAGCAGAAGGAAAAACAATTATTGAAAATGCAGCAAAAGAACCAGAAATTATTGATGTAGTTAACTTACTAACAAAAATGGGTGCCAAAATCAGAGGTGCTGGAACAGATACGATTACAATAGAAGGAGTAGAAACATTACATGGATGTTCCCATGAAATTATTCCTGATCGTATTGAAGCAGGGACTTTCTTAATCATGGCAGCAGCAGCCGGAGAACGTGTAATTGTTCAAAATATCATTCCTCAACATTTAGAATCATTAATATCTAAACTCAAAGAAATTGGTGTAAAAATGGAAAATGTAGGGGATAGTATTATTGTCTATGGACATGATGGAGACTTAAATGCAACAGATATTAGAACACAAGTTTATCCGGGATTTGCGACTGATTTACAACAACCATTGACAGCTTTACTTACACAGGCTCATGGTCAATCACAGGTAGTAGAGACAATCTATCCGGAAAGATTTAGACATTGTGAACAGTTAAATAAAATGGGAGCAAACATTGAAGTAGATGAAAGTATGTGTTTTGTTAATGGAAAGACACCATTAAAAGGAGCAAAAGTAGAAGCAACAGATTTACGTTGTGGAGCAGCGTTGCTTATTGCAGGGTTAATAGCTGATGGTATTACAGAAATTGGTAATGTTTATCATATTGATCGAGGATACGCTAATATTGATAAAAAACTGATTAGTTTAGGTGCAGTTATTAGAAGAATACAAGTAGAAGACGAAAAGGCATAAGATGCCTTTTTTGTTAGGAGGAAAAAATGAGAGTCTTAGTTGTTTATTGTCATCCTAGTCAAAATAGTTTTACTTATGAGATGACAGCCAGTTTTATATTAGGATTAAAAAAAGCAGGGCATGAAGTAATTTTTAATGATTTATATAAAATAAATTTTCAAAGTGATATGTCTGAGGCAGAATATATGCGAGAAGGATTCTATGATGAACATCTTACTTTACCTCAAGATGTTATTGATCAACAAAAACTCATTAACCAAAGTGATGCCATTGTATTTGCTTATCCAGTATTTTGGAGTGAAGCCCCAAGTAAACTTGTAGGTTGGTTTCAAAGGGTATGGACTTATGGTTTTGCCTATGGTAATAAAACGATGAAAGATTTAAAGAAAACATTATTTTTAGTAACGATGGGTGGCGATAGTAAAGAAGTTGTTCGCCAAAGACAAATTGATGCAATGAAAGAAGTCATGGTTCATGATCGAATGAATGAAAGAACTGAAGAATGCGAATTTATTGTTTTTGATCGTATGAGTCGAGACTACCCTGAACGAGATTTAAAGAAAAAAGATGAACTAGAAAGAGCTTATCAATTAGGTTTAACGTTTAATGATAATATTTGATAAAAATCAAAGAATGTTTCTTAAAGCTTGTTTAAAATCGAGCATAAAAATGATATGTTATGAATACAATATATATGTCATATGACATTTATTGTTTGGCTTGTTCGAATGATCTGGGTCACTGAAGGCGAGGACACTTCCCCGCCAATTTTTTTAGTTAAGGAAAGGTGGATTAAATGAAAATATTAATCAAAAATTCATACATACTGTACCGATTATTAGAATAAAAGGCGAATATTTATATCTATTTTTAGATCGAAGATGCTCTTTAATTTAAAAAATGAGAATGTTTTATTTGCATGCTTCAATACAACATTATATTGTCATTGTAAATAAGAATTATACGGTATTGAATATGATAAAAGCAACTAAATAGGGTATAATTTAGATAATTTTAAGTAAAAAAATGATTTTTAACTTTTATTATTTTTAAGTAGTGGTAATATACTTTTGAGAGGATAAAATTTAATTGGTTATAAAAAATTGATGTGTCTTTATAACTAATATATTATGAGTTTATACAAGGGAGATGATTGACATGCCTGTTAAAAAGATAATAATCAACACTGAAAATGACGATTTTGAATTATTCAAAAGCAATCTTTGTCAGTCTATTAAAATGTTAGATCCTAAAGAAGCTGTTGAAGAAATTATAAATTCTCATAAGATAGAGAAATTCTTTAATGAAAAAAAATATTGTAAATCATTTTATTTAGTGGCAATGGTCAATTATCTTTCAAATAAATATGGATTAAATATGAATATCCATACTTATGATAAATATAAATTGAAAGATATTGTTTATCCTAGAGGGGTTGAAATGATGTCTAGATTATTAAAAAATAATGAAATAAAAGAAAAAGCATTAAAAAATGCTGAAAAAGAGTTTTTAAAATTTAATATTTGTGAAGGAGAAATAGAAAATGTCTATTGATACAGACACTATCAATAAAGATACTGCTCATCAATATTTAAAAGAATTTGCAAAAGAATTAAGGAAAGAAACAAAAAATGTCGATATTGATATAATTATTGTTGGTGGAGGTTCTATAGTATTAAATTATAATTTTAGATATTCTACAGCAGATTTTGATATTATAAAACCTAATAAACTTATAAATATCAAACGGTCTGCAAATAAAATAGCCGATAAATATAATTTAACTTCAAACTGGATAAATGATGACTTCATCTCGACGTCATCATATAGTAATAAGTTGATTAACTATGCCGATTATTATAGAACATATTCTAATCATATTCATTTTTATACAATCAAAGATGAATACCTCATAGCTATGAAACTGATGTCTAATAGAAACTACAAAAACGATTATTCCGACATAATTGGAATTATATTAGAAAACCCTTGTATAACAATAAAAAAGATACAAGATGCAATTTGTAATTTGTATAACTCGTTAGAGGTTGTTGACAAAGACTTAATGGCATATGTAGAATCTTTATTAAAATTACCAAGAAAAGAATTAGAAAAAGAATATGATACTATAATTCATATGGAAGAAAAAAATAGAAATGAAATTTTAGAAGAATTAGAAGTACCTGAAGATGAAGAAGATAACGGTCTGAAAATTTAGAAAAGAGCCAATATGTGGCTCTTTTTACTTCATGTAAAGAAAAAAATACTAATAATTTTAAAAAACTAAATAATGTGAAGTTTAGAAAAGTACAACAAAGTGAATATATACTTTTACAATTAGCGGACTATATTTGTACATTTGAATTATTAAATATAAAATTAAAAGAAAAAAGATGAACCAGAAAGAGCTTATCAATGAGGCTTAACATTTAATGATAATATTTGATAAAAATCAAAAAAGAGTCTTGAATTCAATGTAATTTAATGTTATCATACTATAGCACTTACTTTGTAGTGAAATACTATAAGGCGGAAGGAGATTGAAGAATATGAAACAAGGAATTCATCCAAATTATAAAAAAGTAAAAGTCGTTTGTACTTCTTGTGGAAACGAATTTGAAAGTGGATCAGTTTTAGATGAAGTACGTGTTGATACTTGTTCAAACTGTCATCCATTCTATACTGGTAAACAAAGATTTGCTAGTGCTGATGGACGTGTTGAAAGATTCAATAAGAAATACGGACTTAAATAATAAAATGAGTACTTGGTACTCATTTTTATTTTATGGAGGAAATTATGGAATATCATGTATTAGCAAGTGGTTCTAAAGGAAATAGTATCTTTATTTATGATAAAGATGAAGGTTTATTAATAGATTGTGGGATTAGTCGTAAACAATTACTTTATAAATTAGATAGTTTAGGTTTTAAAGAAAGGGATATACGTCATGTATTATTAACTCATGATCATTATGATCATAATAAAAATATTGGTATTTTTGATCAAAAGATAGTTTATAGTGGTAAGAATTGTATTCCTCATCTAGATGAAACACATGTATTAAAACCTTATCAAGATATAGATTTAGATCATTTTCGTATTACCCCATTACCTTTATCACACGATGCAACCTCACCTTTAGGATTTGTGATTAAAGGTTATCAAGAAACAATATTATATATGACAGATACAGGATATGTATCACAAAAGAATATGAAATACATAGATAATTTAGATTATTACATATTTGAAAGTAATCATGATGTAGAAATGCTTATGGCAACAAAAAGACCTTTATTTTTAAAAAATCGTATCTATGGCGATGAAGGGCATTTAAATAATGAATATAGTGCTAATATTATGGCTCAGGTGATAGGCAATAAAACAAAAGAAATATGCTTAGCACATCTAAGTCAAGAAGCCAATACGAAAGAAAAAGCATTAGAAACATATCATCAAGTATTTAATCAAAGAGGGATAAACTTTAAAAATATTAAAGTTACAAGTCAAGTTGACATTGTTTCAGGAGGACATCATGAAGATTAAACTTGTGACGGTTGGAAAACTAAAGGAAAAGTATTTAGTAGATGGAATTAAGGAATATGTAAAAAGATTAAATGCATATTGTAAGGTAGAAATGATAGAAGTACCCGATGAGCCAATCCCTGATAAAGCAAGTGAACATACAGAAGATATCATTAAAGATAAAGAAGCTAATAAAATCGTATCTAAAATAAAAGATGATGAATATGTTATTGTTTTAGATTTGCATGGAAAAGAAATAGATAGTGTGGCTTTTTCTAAACAAATAGAAGAATGTATGATTAGAGGTAAAAGTACGATTACTTTTGTTATAGGGGGATCTTTAGGCTTAGGTCAAGCTATCATTAAAAGAGCCAACTATCGTTTATGCTTTTCAAAAATGACATTCCCTCATCAATTAATGAAACTGGTATTAGTAGAACAAATATACCGGGCATTTAAGATTATGAAAAATGAAACGTACCATAAATAGTAGCAATTTTTATGCTACTATTTTTATATTTTATAAAAAATATGATAAAATGAGGCAAGGAGGTACATAATATGGAAGTCGCACTTATTTTAGGGTTATTTATTTCGACTGCTTTATCATTAAATTGTTTAGTTGGTCAAAAACATAAGTTATCAGGAATGTTTGATGTAATAAGTTTATGTCTTGTTGTTGCTGTAGCGTATCAATTTGATCAAGTAAAAAATATTATTTGGGTACTTGCCGTTGTAGCAGCTGTTATTATTGTCTTTTTTCTATTTAAAACGTATTTCAAAAAGAAAAAAGAAAAGAAACATATTGTTGAAGCTGAATATATAGAAGAAAAGAAAGAGGATTAAAATGGAAACTGTAGATATTATTATTGAAATGGAAAATGGAGATGTAATGAAAGGAGAACTTTATCCTGAAGTTGCGCCTATTACTGTAGAAAACTTTTTAAAATTAATTGATGAAGATTTCTTTGCTGGACTTATCTTCCATCGTATTATTCCTGGTTTTATGATCCAAGGTGGTGGATATGATGTTAACTTTAATGAAAAACATACTGATGCAATTAAAGGTGAATTTAGAAGTAATGGTGTTGATAATGATTTAAAACATACACCGGGTGTTTTATCAATGGCTAGAACAATGTTTAAAGATTCTGCATCTTCTCAATTCTTTATCATGCATGAAGCAGCACCACATTTAGATGGTGATTATGCAGCATTTGGTAAAATTACAGAAGGATTAGATGTTGTAGATAAAATTGCTCGTGCTCCTAGAGATATGAGAGATTGTCCAAATACTCCTATTGTGATTAAAACAATCAAAAGAGCATAATGAAATTATTTATATTACCTGATTGCCCTTATTGTAAGCAGGCAATAAAATGGATTAAGGAATTAAAAGAAGATGTAAAATATCAAAATATTGATATTCAATTAATTGATGAAAGTCAAGAGGTTGAACTAGCTGATTCATATGATTACTATTATGTACCAGCATTATTTGATGGAACCAGTAAATATATTGAAGGGGCTACTACCTATCAAGAATTAAAATCAGTTTTTGATAAACACTTAAAGAATCAAGGATAGATTCAATATCCTGATTCTTTTTTTCTTTGTTTTTTAGAAAAATGAGGTATAATAAAGAGTGCTTATGGGGGTGAAACAGTGGAAAGCTATGATGTCAAGAAATTGTATCGTAACCTGTATACAACATCTTCTAAAGTGATTGCCTTGGTTGATGTACCTGAATTAACATATATTATGCTTGATGGGGTGGGGAACCCATCTGTCGATGAATTTAAATTAAAATCCAAAGCATTACAAATGGTTTCAAGAGAATTAAGGAATTATTTTAAAGATGAAATATTATATACAGTTCCACCTTTAGAGGGAATATGGGATACCTATGATAACAGTCATTTTGATGTGACACGTAAAAAGATGATTAAATTTACATTAATGATGGTCCAAGTACCAACATTAACTGAACAAATATTAAATCAAATAAAATTAGATTTATCTTTAAGGACAGATAATCCTTATATATTAGATGTGTATTTAAAGAAAAGAAACGGAGAACGTGCAGTTCAGCTTTTACATAAAGGTGCTTATCATACAGAAATTAATTCTACTAAAAAGATTATGGAGTATATTACAGTAGAAAATTATAAGCTGGCAGGTATGCATCATGAAATTTATTTAAATAAACCAGAAAAGACGGCAGAAGAAGATTTGAAGACAATTATTCGTTATGCAATAGAAAGAGGCTAAAAATGAAATTAATGTTTATATCAGATATTCATGGTTCTTATACATGGGCAAAAAGAGCTATTGAAACTTATCAAGAGGAAAAAGCAGATAAATTAATTATTTTAGGAGATATTTTATATCATGGTCCACGTAATGATTTACCAGATGGGTATAATTGTAAGCGAGTAATTGCTTTATTAAATCCATTGAAAAAGGATATTATTGCAGTAAGAGGAAACTGTGATAGTGAAGTAGACCAAATGGTATTGGATTTTCCAATGAGAAGCGACTACGCTTTGTATGATGTAGATGGACATCATTTCTTTTTAACACATGGTCATTTATATAATGAAGATCAATTACCATTATTAAATGATAATGATATTCTTGTGTATGGACATTTTCATAAGCCAATAGCAAAGAAAAAAGATAATATCTATATTATTAATCCTTCTTCTATTTCTTTACCAAAAGAAGGAACAAATAGTTATGCTATTTATGAAAATCATCGTATTGTGATCAAAGACTTTAATCAAAATATAGTAAAAGAAATCACTTTAGAATAAAAGGATGGTTGGTTGAGATAATCAATCATCTTTTTTTGTTATAATCAAAAAATCCGTGCAAATTATATAAAAGTATGGTATTTTTAAGATAGAATGATAAAAGGAGGAGACTGTATGGTTAAGTATATTGATATAGCAGATGATATACGTCAAAAAATAGTAGAACAAAAGTATACTTATGGTCAAAAACTTCCTTATGAATATGTATTATGTGTAGCTTATCATTGTAATAAAGAAACAATGAAAAAAGCTTTAGAAATTTTAGTTAAAGAAGGCTTAATTGTTAGAAGACGTGGAGCAGGAACATTTGTTAAGGATTATGATCCATCAATAGACCCTGCCAAAGCAACAAATATGGCTGCACAAGGATTATCTAAAAGATACGAAGGAGTGGCCAAAGTCAGCAGTGATGTGATTGCTTTTGAGGTAATTCCTAGTGATGAAGTTATCTCAAAGAAACTACAAATAGAAGAAGGATCATTTGTTTATCATATTATCAGGCTTAGAAAAATAGATGATAAGCCGTATTCGTTAGAGATAACATATATGCCTATATCGGTGATACCAAATTTAAAGCTGACCCATTTACAGCATTCAATCTATCAGTATATAGAAAAAGATCTGAAGTTGAAAATACAAAGTTGTCATAAAATAGTAAGGGGACATTTATCTTCTCAACTTGAACAGGAATATTTAGGATTAAAAGAATATGAACCTTATTTTGAAATTGAACAAACAGCTTATTTAAGTAGTGGTGTTATTTTTGAATATTCTTTTTCAAGATTTCATTATAATAACTTTGAATTACAGACAGTTACAGTACAAAACTAAGAGTCAAATGACTCTTTTTTTGTAGCTAAAATAGACCTTGTATATACATTATGGTAGCCTTTTCTTGGTAGTGGTTACATTTTTTTTAAAAAATATACCATTTTTTTAGCACTAAAAAAATGGCTCTAGAATGCGCTTTTTTGGAAAATATATGCTTTTTAAAATTAAAAGTATGGTACTTTTAGATTTAAAAAGCATTGACTTTTGGATAAACATTTTTTATACTAATAAGTGTCAGAAAGATATATTTTAAAGGGAGGAAAAAATATGGACGCATTTGCTGATAAGCTTGGACGCGTTGGTGCATGGTGTGGTCAAAATAAATACCTTGGTGCCATCAAAAACGCATTCCAAAACTTCATGCCAGCAACTATCGCTGGTGCAATCGGTGTACTTTGGACTAACGTATTAGTTAACTCAGGTACAGGGTTAGGAGCTTTATGGAGCGGAATCATGGCTTTAGAGTTCTTAAATCCAATTTTCGCAGCAATCCAATTCGCTACAATTTCATGTATCTCAATTGGTATTGTTATGTTAGTAGGGCAAGAAATTGCTGAAGCTAACGGTGAAACAGGAGCATATCCTGCAGTATTATCATTTATTGCTTGGTTAGTTGTAACACCAACTACTACTTATGTATGGAAAGCAGGAAAAGAAATCGCTACTGGAGTTGTTTTACCAGCTGGTAAAGAAGCATTAACTACAGTTGGTGGAATTTCATCTTCATACACTGGAGCTACTGGACTTTTCACAGCATTAATTTTTGGTATCTTATCTATGGAAATCTATGGATGGTTAAGAAAACAAGATGCATTAAAAATTAAAATGCCTGAACAAGTTCCACCAGGAGTTTCTCGTGCATTCGAAGTATTAATTCCAACATTTATCATGTTAGCTATCGTAGGAGCTATTGGTCATTTCTTATATTTAGGAACTGGATTCTATGTAAATGACTTAATTTCACATTACATCCAAGAACCATTAACTCATATCATTGGTAACAGTTTAGTACCAGTATTATTAATGTATGTATTAATTTCATTATTCTGGTTAGTAGGTATTCATGGTAACAACATGTTAGCTGCAGTAAAAGAACCAATCTTCAGACCATTACTTTATGCAAACACTGCAATGTTCAAAGCTGGAGCTAAATCTGGATACAACACATTCAACTTAACAATGTTACAAATGTTTGGTGAATGGGGTGGATCTGGTGTTACTTTAGGTTTAGTATTCGCAATCTTTATGTTCGGTAAACGTGAAGATAACAAAGCTATCGCTACATTATCTATCGTTCCTGGATTATTCAACATCAACGAAACAGTTACATTTGGTATTCCTTTAGTATTAAACCCAATCTTAGGTATTCCATTTATCTTAGCACCAGTTGCCTGCGTTGCTTTAGGATGGGCTTTAATTTCTATGGGATTCTGTCCACCAGTTTGTATCGAAGTACCTTGGACAATGCCACCTCTATTCTTAGGATTCTTAGCTACAGGTGGATCAATCATGGGAGCTGTTTCACAATTAATCGCAATTGTGTTAGCAACAGTTATCTATGTTCCATTCGTTATTGCTTACGAAAAATATCAAAACAAACAAGCTGCAGAAGCTTAAGATATATAGAGCAAATTTAAAAAATATGAATAAGGACAAGCAATTGTCCTTATTTTTTCTAATCATACATTATAAATGATGATTAGAAAAAGTAAGGAATAAATTGGCAATTATAATGATTATTGTTATAATGAACAAGAAAGTGAGGCTATTATGAAACAAGAATTTAAATTTAGAAAGAACACAGCAACATTGATCTTTTTAACTGGTTATACACTATATGTACTTATTAAATTGATTTTCCAAGATTTTAAAGATTTACCTTTAGTCGTTGCTTTTGGAGTATTACTTTTCATCATCTTTATAGGATGTCGTCCAAACGCTTATGAAATTGAAAATCGTCGTATGACAATTAAATATCCTTTATGGAAAAATAAAGAAGTTGATTTAATGCGTTGTGATACAATTTGTGATCCAGTATCAAGAATGGCAGACTTAGTTACTCGTCCACATGCAATTGAAATTTATACAGAAAATAATAAACGTTACTGTTGTTTTCCAAAAGATCGTCAAGGATTTGTAGGAGCCGTTGTTAACGCTAATAAACGTATTAACTGTCAAGTACATGAATACAATGAAACACATCGTAAATTTGAAAAGAAAAGAAGAAGAGAAAATAAAAGAGAAAAAGCACAACTTGAAGAAGGAACTCATTAGTTTCTTCTTTTTTATTAAGTTAATAATAATGAATTATTAAAATGATAATAAATTATAAATATATATTGACATCTTGATATTTCATTTGTATAATAACGGCATATAAACATAATAAATGTATATATAAATCAACAAGGGGGAACTTAAAAATGGAACTAAACAATTTAGTTAATGATTACGGATGTTTAGCTTTTACTGATGATGTCATGAAAGAACGTATTCCTAAATCAACATACAAAGCTTTTCATGAATCTTTAGATAACGGCGAAGAATTATCGAAAGAATGTGCTACAGTCATTGCTAACGCAATGAAAATTTGGGCTGTAGAAAATGGGGCAACTCACTTCACACACTGGTTTATGCCAATGACAGGTTTAACTGCTGAAAAACATGATGCTTTCTTAGAACCAGATGGAACTAAAGCAGTATTAGAATTTAGTGGTAAGACATTAAGAAAAGGGGAACCTGATGCTTCATCATTTCCATCAGGTGGTCTACGTGCTACATTTGAAGCAAGAGGATATACTGCTTGGGATTGTACATCTCCTGCTTTTGTTAAAGATGGTACTTTATATATTCCTACATTATTCTGTTCTTATACAGGGGAAGCATTAGATAAGAAAACACCTTTACTTCGTTCATGTGATGCTTTAAGTCAAGCAGCAGTTCGTTTACTTCCTAAATTAGGATTAGAAGGGGTTACTCGTGTAACTGCATCAGTTGGGGCTGAACAAGAATATTTCTTAGTTGATGATAAATATTATCAAGAACGTATGGATTTAAAATTAACAGGTAGAACTTTATTTGGAGCAATGGCACCAAAAGGACAAGAATTAGAAGATCATTATTTTGGTTCATTAAAACGTAAAGTTGCTGCATTTATGAAAGATTTAGATACTGAGTTATGGAAATATGGTATTCCATCTAAAACTAAACATAATGAAGTAGCACCTGCACAACATGAAGTTGCTTGTGTTTATTCTAAAGTGAATATTACAACTGATAATAACCATTTATTAATGCAATTAGCACAAGATATTGCTAAAAAACATGGTTTACGTTGTTTATTACATGAAAAACCATTTGCTGGAGTAAATGGTTCTGGTAAACATGATAACTGGTCAGTTATTACAAATACTGGAGTTAACTTATTCAATCCTGGTCCTAAACCAGAAGAAAATAAACCATTCTTAGCTGCACTTGCTTGTACAATTAAAGCAGTTGATGAATATGCAGAACTATTACGTATGTCAGTTGCTTCTGCAGGTAATGATCATCGTTTAGGAGCTAATGAAGCACCACCTGCAATTATCTCAATGTTCTTAGGTGAAGAATTAGATGCTTTAGTTGAAGAAATTTGTTCAGGTAAAAAAGTAGCCCATGGAGATAGTGGCCGTTTTGATACAGGTGTATCAGTTGTACCAACATTCTCTAAAGATAATACTGATCGTAACAGAACTTCACCATTTGCTTTTACAGGAAACAAATTTGAATTCCGTGCAGTTGGTTCTGCTCAATCTGTTGCTGGTCCTAATACAATTTTAAATGCTATCTTAGCACAAGAAATGAATGAAATGTCAGATGCTATTGAATCTGGAAAAACTGCTGATGAAGTGATTAAAGAATTTATTAGTGAACATAAACGTATTATCTTCAATGGTGATGGATATTCAGCAGAATGGGAAGAAGAAGCAGCAAGACGTGGATTACCTAATAATAAAAACACTGTTGATGCATTAAAATGCTTAAAAGAAGAAAAATATATGGAAATGTTAGATCGTATCGGTGTTTATTCAAAAGTTGAATTAGCATCAAGATATGAAATCTTATTAGATAATTATATTAAAACAATCCAAGTTGAAGCATTGACTGCTTTAAAAATGGCAAAAACTCAATTATACCCAGCTGCTTGTGATTATTTAGCTAAACTTTCTGGTAGTGTATTAGCTGCTAAAGATGCAGGTATTGAATGTGAATTCATGGTAGAAGATGCTAATAACTTATCTGGATTATTAAAAACTGCTAAAGAAAAAATGAATACTTTAGAAGCAAATATTACAAAGGCTCAAAATAGTGAAGCAGAAATCTTTGAAGTGGCTTCTATGTGGAGAGATGAAGTATTTGGAACTATGCAATCATTAAGAGAAACAATGGATGCTGTTGAAGAAGTTGTTGATGATTCATATTGGCCAATCCCTACTTATGTTGATTTATTATTTGGAATTTAATAGATGAAATGATTCTACTTCGGTAGAATCATTTTTTTTCTAATTATGTTTAGTTTGTTATATAATAAGAAAAAAGAGGAGGGAGAAATATGTCTTGTACAACTTTGTTAGTAGGTAAAAATGCATCTTATGATGGATCAACAATGATTGCTAGAAATGATGATTCTGGGGCTGATGGTTTTACTCCAAAGAAATTTGTAGTGATTTCTAAAGAAGAAAAAATATATAAATCAGTTCTATCTCATTTAGAAATAGAATTACCAGATAATCCTATGTCTTTTACTGCCATGCCAAACGCGGTAGAGGGAAAAGGAATCTGGGCTGCAAGTGGTATTAATGAGGAAAATGTTGCGATGACAGCAACAGAAACCATTACATCTAATCCACGCGTGTTAGGCGCAGATCCTTTAGTAGAATATGATGAAATGAATCATATGCCTGGTGGAATTGGCGAGGAAGATATTGTTTATATTGTTTTACCTTACATTCATAGTGCTCGTGAGGGTGTGATAAGATTAGGAAGTTTATTAGAAAAATATGGAACTTATGAAATGAATGGTATTGCATTTCAAGATCAAAATGAAATATGGTGGTTAGAAACAATTGGTGGTCATCATTGGATTGCTAAAAGAGTACCTGATGATGAATATGTTGTTATGCCAAATCAATTTGGTATTGATTCTTTTGATTTACATGATGCTTTGACGACCCAAATCAATCATATGTGTTCCCAAGATATGAAAGAATTTATCAATCAATATCATTTAAATCTTGCATTTGATGATAAATTTAATGCTCGTGATACTTTTGGAAGTCATGATGATTCCGATCATGTTTATAACACACCAAGAGCCTATGATATTGAAAGATACTTTAATCCGCGTTCTTTCCAACATCTTCCAAGTGATGACGATATTCCATGGTCTCAAGTGCCAGAAAAGAAAATAACAGTAGAGGATGTTAAATATGCATTATCTTTACATTATCAAGGTACTGAATATGACCCTTATGGTCATTCTATAAAAAAAGGAATTTACCGTCCTATCGGTATTAATCGAAACGATTTTTTATCAGTAATCCAATTAAGAAATGATGTGCCTCAAGCTTATCAAGCTATTGAATGGGTAGCCTATGCATCAAATGTTTTTAATGCATTAGTTCCATTTTATGGAAGAATAGAAGAAACACCAGAATATTTAAATAACACAACAGCAACAGTTTCGACTGATAATTTTTATTGGTCAAGTCGTTTAATTGCAGCGATGGCAGATGCCTGTTATAAAAAATCAGCTATTCATATAGAGCGTTATCAAAAAAGTGTCATGGCTAAAGGGCATTATATTATTAATAAATATGATAATTTATTAAAAGAAGCAAACGATGAAAAATGCTTACTTCTTAAACATCAAGCTAACCAAGAAATTGCTGAAATGTTGAAAAAGGAAACAGATAAAACCTTAGCGTTAGTCTTAAATGAATTAAGTCTTTCAATGAAAAATAAATTTGAACGTTCAGACGCCTAATAGAGGAACTTAATAAGTTCCTCTATTTAAATTTTCATAATTAGAAAAATATACAAAGTAAAAATATTTTAGTATAAGATTAGCCATAATGATATTATTTTGGAAGGGTTTTATATGAAAATTAAGAGATTAATCATGTTAGTTGTATTTGTAATCATTGGTAGCATTGGGAGTGCATTAACTTTAAAGGCTGCAATTGGTGTTGGTGCGTGGGATGCTCTTGCACAAACAGGAAATGAAATTACGGGTATTCAAGTTGGAACGATTGGTATGTTTTTTAACTTTAGCTGTATTATTGTTCAAATTTTAGTATTAAAAAAGGATTTTAAAAAAATCCAATTATTACAAATTATAGTATGTCTTATATTAGGAAATATTGTTAATTTTGTATTATATGATTTGCTGGGTTCAATTCATATTCATGAATACTGGATGAATGTGGCTATTTTAATTTCAGGATATATTATTTGTGCTTTTGGTGTTGGGGCTGTCATGGTTTTAGATATTGTTACTTTTGCATTAGAAGGGGCATGCATGGCAGTAAGTAAAAAGACGAATAAACCATTTCATGTATTAAGACAAAGTGTTGATATTGTCAGTATTATGATTGCTTTAGTGGTAGGACTTGTATGCAATGTACCATTAGCCATAAGAGAAGGAACAATTATAGGAATGTTTTTGTTTGGTCCTTTAATGGGTATTTTTATGAAATGGCAAAAGCCACTTTTTAAAAAATTTGATCTTATTGATTATGATTAGAAAGCTTATGCTTTCTTTTTTTATAACAATAAATAACCAATGCCATAATAAAAGCACCAGTACAGTCAATGAGTACATCTCTTAATTGACCGGCTCTACCAGGGATAAATAATTGATGAAATTCATCACTGCATGCATATAGAAAAGTGATAAAAAAGCTGATTTTTAATGTGTATCTATTTTTAATTGTTTGATAAATTAAAAACAAGAGAATAGCATATTCTGACATATGAGCACATTTTCTAATGATAAAAGAAAGTGTATTAGCTTTTATAGGAATGAAGTTAATTATAATATCAACAAAGAAAGAACTTTGATGAGATGATTCTTGTCCAGGTGTTTGTGACATAAAAAAGATGAATATCATCCATAAAATTGTAAATATTAAGTATCTATATTTTTTCATGCTTGTATTATAACAAAGGATGAAAATATTTACAAAAAATAAAATCCTATTTACAATTGTATACAACGTAGTATAATAAAGTCGTATATCGGATGATAATGGCGAAAGAGATCCTTAGATGGACACCGAAGAATGAAAGATTTCAGGTAACAGGATCGCTATTGGACGAACCACTGGAGAGATTCGTTTGAACACCGAAGGAGCAAGCCTAGAAGGGTGAAACTCTCAGGTAAAAGGACAGTGGCTTAATAGTTTTTTCATTATTAATTCCGACTAATTTATTAGGAGGAGTTTTTTTTATGCAAATGATTACCAATATCTTAAAACAAATTAATAGTTATATATGGGGGATGCCATTAATTTGTTTATTGTTAGGAACAGGAATTTATTTTACTTTTCATCTAAAATTAATTCAGTTAACAAAATTAAAATTAGCTTTTCGCTGTATTTTTAAAAAGACTGAGCAAGAATCAGGAGATGTCAGCAGTTTTCAAGCATTATGTACAGCACTTTCATCAACGATTGGAACAGGAAATATTGTTGGTGTTGCTACAGCGATAGTAGCAGGGGGACCTGGTGCGTTATTTTGGATGTGGGTTTCTGCTTTTTTTGGAATGGCAACAAAATATGCAGAGGGATTACTTGCTATTCGCTACCGTGTTAAAGATGAAAATAATCAAATGGCAGGGGGACCTATGTATTATTTAGAAAGAGGATTACATAGTCCATTTTTAGCCAAATTATTTGCTTTTTTTGGTGTAGCTGTAGCTTTACTTGGGATAGGAACATTTACTCAAGTTAAATCTATTTCCGATGCACTTACAATGTCATTTCATATACCTCGCTATATTACAGCGATTATTTTAACTATTGCAGTAGCTTTTATCACTATTGGTGGAATCAAGAGAATTGCATCAGTAGCTGAAAAAGTCATTCCCCTTATGTGTGTGCTATATGTTGGAGGAGTTGTACTTATTTTAATCACTCATATTACAATGATTCCTCAAACCCTAGCCATGATTATTAAAGCAGCTTTTACACCTCAAGCCGTTGTTGGTGGTGGAACTGGAGTTACAATGGCACTAGCAATGCAAAAAGGAATTAGTCGTGGGATTTTTTCAAACGAAAGCGGTCTAGGAAGTGCACCGATTGCAGCTGCTGCAGCAAAGACAGATTCATGTGTAGAACAGGGATTGGTATCAATGACAGGAACATTTATTGATACTATTGTTATTTGTACAATGACAGGTCTCGCTATTTTACTTACACAATCACATACAACAGGATTAAATGGTGCAACCATGACATCACATGCTTTTTCAGTAGGTTTATTTATTCCTTTAATAGGTAAATATATTGTCAATATTGGTTTAGTATTCTTTGCTTTTACAACAATTATTGGATGGAATTATTATGGTGAAAGATGCATTTATTACTTAAAGGGTATCAAAGCAATTAAATATTATAAACTTATTTATATTATCTTTATCGCAATTGGACCATTTATGTCATTAGACTTTATCTTTATCCTTGCAGATATTGTTAATGGATGTATGGCTATTCCAAATTTAATTGGATTAATTGGATTAAGAAAAGAAATCATCATGGAAACTGAAAATTATTTTGGTTACGAAGAACAAGAAGAATTAGTAATTGATTAAAATATGCGTATTCTTTTAAAGAATACGCATATTTTTATCTTGGAGGGATCTTCGTGAATTGTATAAATCATTATTTAAATGAATATCAAAATATTATTAATAAGATGTATTGTAAGATGATGAGTGTCTGTTTAAGTGATAGTATTTCATATAATTTTATTGTCCAATTTTTACCTTATCGTTATGCAGGAATAAAAATGAGTGCCAATTTGTTAAATTACTCATTAAATGAGGATGTCCAAGATATCGCTTTTTCAATTATTAAAGAACAAACATCAGGAATTAACAATATGCTGGAGGTAAAAGATCAAGCAAAGGATTTAAAAAATACTTATCAAGATTTACAGAAACATCAAGAAAAGATGAATCAAATAATTGAAGCTATGCTTGAAAAAATGACGATGATTTGTAAGGACAACATTAATCAATTATATCTTGAACAAATGCTGATTTATTATCAAGCAGGTATTGATATGGCTAAAGAAACAATTCAATATCATGTCATTGAAGCATTACAACCGATATTAGAAGGTATTATTTA
Organism: Coprobacillus sp. AF33-1AC; assembly: GCF_003475785.1. Lineage (NCBI taxonomy): Bacteria > Bacillati > Bacillota > Erysipelotrichia > Erysipelotrichales > Coprobacillaceae > Coprobacillus > Coprobacillus sp. AF33-1AC. Next base: position 37,083 of record NZ_QRQB01000021.1, read on the forward strand.
TCATCAACAACAAACAATTGATCAAATCAATAAAATTAAAGAGAATAGTTGATTATAATGAATGACAAAGAGGATAATCTATTTAAGGTTATCCTTTTTATATGTTTGTAAAACATAATCAATAACATGGCTTAATGCAAAATTAGTATGATTGTTTAAATAGAAAAAACATAGTGGTGAAGAAACAAAAGTATCTTCATAATTGAAGTTTTTTGCATATTGATTATATTCAATAAAATCATGAAGAATCGCATAGCCTTCTTTTAGACATAATTTGAGTAACGTTTGTTCTAATTCTTGGTGATTTTCATCATCTTGAACATCGTATATTAAAGGAAGTGTACTGAGGTTACACTCACGATGGTAATACTTTCTTAGATAACTGTTTTTTAGAACACATTTAGAAAATGATTGAGTTTCATTATGCTCGTACATAATAATAGCGTCTAATTGATGATCTTTAAAAAGATCAAGTAGAACTTGGCGAGGATAGGCTTGGTATTGGAATTGTATGAGAGGAAACTGATTTTTTAATTTTTCTAATAAATCAAGTAAAACTTGATGATCACAGGCTTTGATGAATCCAAGTTTAATTATCCCGCTTTTTCCTCTTTTATATTCTTTAATTGCTTCATAACTCAAATTTACATCTTTTAATATTTGTTTGGCATAAGGAAGGAAAGTTTTACCTTCTTGAGAGAGAACAACTTCTTTTTTTGTTCTTAAAAATAAAGTTAAGTCAAGATCATGTTCTAGGTTTTGTATTTGTTTTGTTATCGCAGTTTGACTGATATAAAAGTTTTTGGCTGTTTTTGTAAAATTTAATGTAGACGCTAGATCGACGAAATATTCTAGTTGCTTGATGTTCATGTTATCACCTCATAAGATATAGTTATTGTAATATGAAATATTAATATTGGAAAGTTATTAATATTAACTATACAATGCATAATGAAAAGAGGGATAAGATGAAAAAATATGGATATTACATACTTGGAATGAATGTGTTAGCTTTAGGAATTACATTGAATACATTATCTGGTTTAGGTGTAGGTGCTTTTAGCACCTTACCCTATGCTATAAGTCGGATTACTTTTTTAACTTTTGGTCAGGCTAATATTGTTTTTTATTTAATTTTTGTTTTATTACAAATCATAATTGAAAAACAAATAAAAACAACCTTTCTATTAGAAATACCGTTTTCATTTATATTTGGTTTTTTAGTTGATTTCTACCAATACTTGATACCTATTTTTCAAACAAATATCATTATGCAAATTATTTTATTATTACTGGGAAATACTTGTTGTGCATTAGGTGTATTTTTGATGATATTAAGTCACCTTGTCATGACACCGGTAGATGGTTTAGTATTAAGTATTTCACAAACTTTTCATCAAAAATATTCATTATGTAAAAATTTATTTGATATTTCTATGATAACAATAACAATCGTTGTTTGTTTATTATGTGGTAAACCTATATATGGAATAGGTATAGGTACTGTTTTTTCTGCATTTTATATTGGTAGAGTGATAGGAGTATGTGAAAAATATACATATAAAAAAAGCGAGTATTAACTCGCTTTTTAATCACTTAAATCTTCACCGTTAGTAGCGATGACTTTTTTATACCAATAGAAAGAATCTTTACGATAACGATCTAAAGTTTTTAAATCAAATTCATCACGGTCTACATAAATGAAACCATAACGTTTTACCATTCCTTCATGTGTAGAAATTAAGTCAATTGCTGACCATGGGCAATATCCCATCATTTTAGCACCATCACTAATAGCTAAACGGATTTGTTCAATATGTTTTCTTAAGTATTCAATTCTGTATTGATCATGAACTTTACCATCTTCAGTTAAAGTATCATATGCACCTAAACCATTTTCAGTAACGATCATTGGTAAACGATATCTTGAATACATTTCACGAATAGTTGCTCTAAATCCCATAGGATCAATTTCCCAACCAAATTCAGTAGTAGGTAAGTTAGGATTACGATATCCACGATATACGCCAGCTTCACCACGAGCAGTTTGTTGATCAGCACCTGGATCCATTGTTTCAGTTCCATCACTTGCTTCACATGTAGCAGTGTTATAATAGTTGAATCCGATAAAGTCAGGATGTCCATTCTTTAATGCTTCTTCATCACCTTCAGCAAATTCAGGACAAGCATCATGTTCTTCTAAATAAGCCCATACTAAATTATTATAAACACCATAAACAGCCATATCTAAATATAACCAGTTTCTAATAGCGTTATAGTTTTGAGCAGCTAAAACGTCTTCAGGTTTACATGTAGCAGCATAAACTAATGAGATATTTGGTGCAGGACCAATTTTAGCGTTAGGTAACATTTCATGACATAAAGCCATAGCTTTAGCTTGAGCAACTAACATATGATGATTTTGTTGATATGTTTCTTTTAATACATTTGTGCATCCTTCAGGAATAGTTAATGTTCCAATAACAGGACCAACTAAAGTTAACATATTTTGTTCATTAATTGTAAGCCAGTATTTAACACGATCACCAAAGTTTTCAAACATTACTCTAGCAAAGTTTACAAACCAGTCTACAGATTCTCTATTAGACCATGATCCACGTTGATCTAATGCAGCAGGCATATCAAAATGGAACATTGTTACTAATGGTTCAATACCATATTTTAAACATTCATTAATGACATTATTATAATATTCAATTCCTTTAGGGTTGATAGCACCTGTACCTTCAGGAATAATTCTTGACCAAGAAATAGAGAAACGATATGTTTTAAATCCCATTTCAGCCATTAAAGCAATATCTTCTTTATAACGATGATATTGATCAGCACATACTTTTAAATCTGATGTTCCTTCAGGAACAACTTTAACATCTTGACATGAAGGTCCTTTACCATCTTCTAAACTAGCACCTTCTACTTGATAAGCACTTGTACTTGCTCCCCAAAGAAAATCTTTAGGAAAAGGTTTTAATTTTTTATGTAACATTTATATTTCCTCCTTGATTTACACACCTATTATACATAAATTAATTAAAAATCATGATTATTTTTAAAATATGAAAAAATGGCAGTCTTACATTTGTAATGACTCCCATTTTTCATATAAGTTTTCTAATTCATTTTCATTTTCTTCTATTTGACTTTGTAAATCATTATATCTTTGATAATCGTCCATAACTTCATCGCTTCTTAATTCTGTTTGCATTTCCTTGATTTTTTCTTCTAAAGCACTAATTTGACGTTCAACCTTTTTAATTTCATTTTTAGTTTTACGATCAATGGTTTGTTGTACTTTTGTTTGTTTGACTTCTTCTTTTATTATAGCTGGCTGCTTAGATAAAAGGTAATCCTCATAGCGACCGTTATAACTAATTGTACCTTCTTTTGTTATTTCAACAATACGAGATGCAACTTTATTAATAAAATAACGATCATGACTGATAAATAAAATGGTTCCTGTAAATTGTAACAAAGCATCTTCTAAGACTTCCTTAGAAGCAATATCTAAATGGTTAGTTGGTTCATCTAAAATAAGTAAATTCGCTTGTTTTAAAAGAATCTTAGTAAGAACAACACGCCCTTTTTCACCACCAGAAAGCATGGCGATATCTTTAAAAACATCTTCACCTCTAAAATTAAAGAGAGCTAAAGTGCTACGAATTTCTTGATTTGTCATTCTTGGATAAGTATCAGAAATTTCATCAAAAATAGTCTTATTCATATTTAAAGAAGTATGTTCTTGATCATAATAAGCTAAATCTACATGACTACCAAATTTAATCTTACCATGACTAATAGGAAGGAGTCCCATGATGGCTTTGAACAAAGTTGTTTTGCCAATTCCGTTTTCTCCCACGATAGCAACGCGTTCATTCTTTTTAATATCTAAGTTACAATGTTCAAAAACAAGGTCTTGATAGCGAACAGCTAAATCTTCTACCTTTAAAACATCATAACCAGATTCTTTAAGAGGAGTAAAGTTGATAGTTATTGTAGAAGGCAAACTTTCAGGACGATCGATGCGTTCTATTTTTGCAAGTTGTTTTTCTTTAGATTCAGCACGTTTAATACTCTTTTCACGATTAAATGATTTTAAAGTATCAATGCTCTCTTGCATTTTTTTAATTTCTTTTTGTTGGTTTAAGTAATGTTTTAAATCAATCGCTCTTTGGGTTTTCTTTCTTAGTGCATATTCTTCATAACGACATTGATAGCTTGATGCTTTACCATTTTCTATTTCGATAATTTTATTAGAAACAGTATCAATGAAGTAACGATCATGGCTGACAAGAATTAAAGCATTTTTATAACCTTTTAAATAGTTTTCTAAAAAGGTGATAGCCTCACTATCTAAATGGTTAGTTGGTTCATCTAGAATAAGTAACTTAGGTTCTTCTAGTAATAAACAAGCCAAAGCTAATCTTGTTTTTTGTCCTCCGGAAAGTTGACCAACCAATAAATCAAATTCATCTTCTTGAAAACCTAACCCTTTTAAAATACCGATTATTTTACTTGGATAACTAAAGCCATCTTTTTCTTGAAATTGATGACTTAATTGATCGTATTCATTTAATATAGGTTCACTATGATCTTCTTTCATAATGAGTTCTAATTCACGCATACGATTTTCTATTTTAATTAAAGGTTTAAAAACAGCTAAAGCAATCTGGTAAATCGATAAAGTAGGATCCATTGTTTGTTGTTGTTTTAAATAGCCGATTGTTAAATCACGGCTTTTAAATAAATCACCACTATCATATTCTTCTTCACCTAATATGATTTTTAGAATCGTTGTTTTACCAGCGCCATTTACACCTATAATTGAAATTTTATCATGATTATCAACTTTAAAAGTAATATCCTTTAATAAAGGAATACCTTGAAATGATTTTGTAATTTTTGAAAGTTCGATTAACATATTATCACCGCTCATATTTTATCAAATATAGATTATAAGAACAATGAAAAATAAGGTTGTAATGGAAATTGCTTTAATGTATAATTGTATACAATTAAGGGGGATGACAAAAAATGAACTTAGCATATAAAATATTGCAGTCAAAATTAAAAACAGGGGAACTCATACCAGGAACACAAATTGGTATTCAAATTGATCAAACATTAACACAAGATTCAACAGGGACAATGGCTTACTTACAGTTAGAAGCAATGGGAATCGGTCATGTTGCAGTAGAAAAAGCTGTGGCTTATATCGATCATAATATGTTACAAACAGGATTTGAAAATATGGATGATCATGAATTTATTCGTAGTGTAGCTAAAAAACATGGTATTGTATTTTCAAAACCAGGGAATGGTGTATGCCATCAATTACAATTAGAAAACTTTGCTAAACCGGGGAAAACTTTAGTTGGTTCAGATTCACATACACCAACATGTGGTGCCATGGGAATGATTGCAATTGGTGCAGGAGGATTAGATGTTGCAGTAGCAATGGCTACAGGGACATACTATTTACAATGTCCAAGTGTTGTTAAAGTGAACTTAGTAGGAACAAAATCAAAATGGGTAAGTGCTAAAGATATTATTCTTTATATCTTACAACAAATGACAGTTAAAGGTGGAGTTAATAAAATTATTGAATATACGGGTGAAGGTGTTCAATCTTTATCTTTAACAGATCGTGCTACAATTTGTAATATGGGGGCAGAATTAGGAGCAACAACTTCTATTTTCCCAACTGATGAAAAAACAAAAGAATATTTAATTCAACAAGGACGTGAAGCAGACTTTGTAGAAATGAAAGCTGATGAAGATGCAACATATGACGAAGAAATCACAGTCGATTTATCAAAACTTGTACCTATGACAGCCAAACCTCATAGTCCAGATGCAGTTGTACCAGTAAGTGAATTAAATGGTATGAAAGTTAATCAAGTTGTCATTGGTTCATGTACAAACTCATCATTTGCAGATATGATGAAAGCTGCTCGTATTTTAAAAGGAAGACGTGTGGCTACGCATGTATCATTAGTTATTGCACCAGGGTCATCAAGTATTTTATCAATGTTATCACAAAATGGAGCATTAGCCGATATGGTTGCTGCTGGAGCAAGAATTCTTGAATGTGGTTGTGGACCATGTATTGGAATGGGTCAAGCACCACTTTCAAAAGGGATTTCTTTAAGAACAATTAACCGTAACTTTAAAGGTCGTTCTGGAACAAATGATGCCAGTGTCTATTTAGTATCACCAGAAGTAGCGGCATTAAGTGCAATTAAAGGATATTTATCTGATGAATTTGAAGATGATATGTATTTAGCAGATGTACCACAAACACCATTTGTTAAAAATAAAAACTTCTTTATTGAAGATTATGATGAAAATAATGAAATTTATATGGGACCTAATATTAAACCAGTTCCTAGAGGAGATAAATTACAAGATGTCATTGAAGGTAAAGTATGTTTAAAAGTAGGTGATAATATTTCTACTGATCATATCGTACCATCAGATTCTAAATTATTACCTTATCGTAGTAATGTTCCTCATTTAGCTAAGTTCAGTTTCTGTAAAGTAGATGATCAATTCTATAATCGTTGTAAAGCAAATAATGGTGGATTTATTGTTGGGGGAGATAACTATGGACAAGGTTCATCTCGTGAACATGCTGCTTTAGTTCCAAATTATTTAAAAATTAAAGCTATTTTTGCAGTTTCATTTGCGAGAATTCATCGTTCTAATTTAATTAATAATGGTATTTTACCATTAGTGATTGACGCTAAAGACTTAGATTTCTTCAATGATCAAGATACTTATCGTTTAGATGATCTTAAAAATTGTGTAGAAAATGATTTAGATGTAAAAGTAACGAATGAAACAACAAATGATACTATTGTTGCTAAGTTAAAATTAACACCAAGAGAAAAAACAATGATTTTATATGGTGGTTTATTAAATGCAATTAAAGAACTAGGAGGTGACTTTTAATGAAAGCAGTCTTAATACCAGGTGATGGAATTGGTAAAGAAATATCAAAGAGTGTCGTTGATGTTACGAAAGCTATGAATTTAGATATCGAATGGGTAGAATATCAAGCAGGAGCAGAATATGCGGCTAAAACAAAAGAAGTCTTTGAACCAGGTTTAGTCGATGCGATTAAAGAATACAAATGGGCATTAAAAGGTCCAACAGCAACACCTATTGGAACAGGATTTAGAAGTGTAAATGTAGCATTAAGACAACAATTTGCTACTTATGCCAATGTCAGACCTATTCGTTCATTTAAAGGAATTAAATCAAAATATGAAAATATTGATTTAGTTATGATTCGTGAAAATACTGAAGACTTATATAAAGGGATTGAATATATGGTCGGTGATGATGTGGCTCATGGTATCAAATTAATTACTAAAGGTGCAAGTGAAAAGATTTGTCGTTATGCTTTTGAATACGCTAAAAATAATGGTAGAAAAAAAGTAACAGCGATTCATAAAGCTAATATTATGAAATATACTGACGGGTTATTTTTAGAATGCTTTAGAAATGTAGGAAAAGATTATCCAGATATTGAAAAACAAGAAGTTATCATAGATAATATGTGCATGCAATTGGTTTTACGTCCAGAAACATTTGATGTACTTGTTGCACCTAATCTTTATGGTGACATTGTCTCTGATTTATGCGCAGGATTGGTCGGTGGATTAGGTTTTGCACCTAGTGGAAATATTGGGGATGAATATCGTATTTATGAAGCTGTTCATGGTAGTGCACCAGATATTGCAGGAAAGGGAATTGCAAATCCAAGCGCATTATTATTAGCGTTTGCGCTTATGTTAGAAGCGTTAGGAAAAACAAATGAAGCTCATCGTTTAAGAGAAGCTTTATCGAAAGTTGTAGAAGAGGGAAAAGTAGTCACACCAGATATTGGTGGAAGTGCATCTACACAAGAATTTACAGAAGCAATTATTGGGAAATTATAAGATGAAAAGAGATTTATTAGAAAATGCCGGGCATGGTTCTTTAGGACATAAAATATTTTGTATTTTGAGAGATAAAATACTAAACGAAGACTATGAAGCGGGTCAAAAATTAAATGAGGTAGCTTTGTCAAAAGAGTTAAATATATCAAGGACACCCATTAGAGAAGCATTAAAACAATTAGAATTAGAAGGATTAGTTAAAAGTATTCCTAATAAAGGTGTTTATGTACTAGGATTTTCACCTCGTGATATTGATGACATGTTAGAAATTAGACTTGTTTTAGAAGGTCTTTCAATTCAATTAGCGATTGATCGTATTAGTGAAGCAGAATTAGAAAAAATTAAAGAAATCTATGATTTACTAGAATTCTACGCTAAAAAGAATGATCAAGAAAAATTTACTGAAATCAATATTGAATTCCATGAAGCTATTTATCGTGGAACACATTCTCAGTATTTTGAACAATTATTGTCTGACATCAATTATTATATTCATGTCACATCACGTCATTCTATTAGACAACCAGATCGTTTGTTGCCTGCTGCTCAGGAACATAAAGAAATCTTAGAAGCTATTGAAAAGCGAGATAAAGAGTTGGCTAAAGAAAAAATTCAAAAACATATTAGAAAAACACAATTATTAGTAAAAAATTACTATGCTCAAAAAGAAAAAATTCAAGCAGAAAAAGTATAATACATCCCTTATGGGATGTATTTGTTTATAAGGAGACCTACTAAAAATCAATAGAAAAAACATAATTTTCTTATTGATAATTTCAGGCA
>NZ_QRQB01000022.1:0-41948 GCF_003475785.1 Coprobacillus sp. AF33-1AC
TAAACAGTTCTCTTTAGAATTGTCCAATAAAGTGTAACCTATCCATAATCATTCCCTAATCTTTTTCTATTTTAATCACATTATACCCCTTCACCACAAAAACGAAGTACCCAAACTTCATACAAAGTCCAAATACTTTTCTAGATATCTTATAAGAATCTAAATTGAAAATAATATTATCGTTTTCTTATCAATCTTGACACACGAAGTCAATTACATATAATTTATTTAAAGGTAATTATTACCGAACAGTACGGCTCCTACCGCCATAAGTGTAGGGCGTTAAAGTATAGAAGGACATGTTCCTTCTTTTTTATTATCTTAAATTTTATAATAACTTTCTATCTTATATTCTTTATCGACAATATTTGATATAATTAGTTTGTTATCGTCCTCCCTGAAAGGAGGTGATGTTAATTGTTTTCTGATTTAGTTGTATCTGTCATGGCAGGTGTTTTAGTTTACTACATATGCAAATGGTTAGACAAAAGATTTAAGCGATAACTAGCCTAGTGTTAGACCACTCTAAAAGTTAGAAAAGGTAAGGATCTTACTCATCCTTACCTTTTCGTTTTGATGCAATTGTTTTCTGATTTGCAACCAAATTATAGCATTTCATATTTTAATATGCAAGTTCATTTCAAAACACAATAAACATTGTACTCATTTTCATTTTACAAAAAAACCCAAATCGAAATATCGACTTGAGTTTTTTGAATTTCTCTGAATAAACGTATAAATTAACGTTTTGAGAACTCCGAAACCTTATAAAATAAGGGTTTTAAAGCCATTTTGTCGCTTACTTGTTGCATTGCCAATGCAACACAAAACATCTTAAATCAATTCTTCCTTATTATCATTGAAAGATAATACAGCTTCAACTTGAGCAATTAATTGTTCCTTATCAGGCACATATGTTACATATTTTGAAGCAAAAATATTATTACTTAAGCCCCCTAATGCATACTGCATATCCACATTACCTTTATCAGTACATAAAATCAACCTAATTGGAGGATTATCATTTTCATCGTTAATCTCTGCTGCATAATAATTCAAATACATATTAAGTTGACCAACTACTTCAGGCATCAATTTAATTGTCTTTAATTCAATTAATACATATGATTTTAGAATCTTATTATAAAAAACCATATCCACATAATAATGCGTATTTCCAAACGTGACTCTTTGCTTGTTCCCACAAACATAAATCCTTTTCCTATTTCCAAAAAGAATTTTTCGATTTGCCTAACAAGTGCTTCTTCTAAATCATATTCCATCATCGGTTTATATTCTGGAAGTCCAAGAAATTCAAAAACATATGGATCTTTTACTATATCTTCCGGTTTAGCAATTTCATTTCCTTTCAACGCTAATTCAAAAACATTCTTTTTATTTGCATCACCATTTGACAACAATAATCTTTCAAATAACGAAACGCTAATCTGTCTCTTTAATTCTCTTACAGACCAATTTGCATTTATTGCTTCTTTTTCATAGAAATTTCGTTTATCGTCATCTGCAATATACAACAATTCACAATAATGTGACCAACTTAATTTGCTAGACAGTGTTTTTGCAATTTGGATATTTCAAATAAAGCAATTTCATAGTTTGAAGATTCGCTCAGGAAAACCCTTTTCCAAATTTATTTGTAAGAGTTTTTGATAGGATAAGTAAATGCTTTTTTCCATATTTACCACGCCCGGATTTTAACTCATTCTCAACTATGATACGCCCTATATTCCAATATGCATTAATTAACTCATTATTTACATTTTAAATAACATTATTTCTAGCATTTGTGATAATACTAGTGATTTCTTTTACCAATACTTCATTGTTTAACAAATTATTCTCCACCACACTCAAATACTCCTTTCAATATGAATTATCACTATTATACTCTTAATTCTAAAAAAAAAAAGAAGTACCTAAACTTGCTCAATCCTCTAGAATACTTCCTAAGATAGGTTGGATTAACATATAAATGTAGAACCGTATACGAGACCAGTACGTATGGAGTAATGAGAGAGGTGAAGATTAAGTTCTTTCCTCTACTCTATTATTGTGTTGATTGCCTTTCAATTATACATGGTGATAACATGATTGTTTCAGGAATTGTATTTTCATAAATCATTTCATGAATTCTTTTTATAGATTTTTTTGCGATGATTTGCCTATTAACTTCTAATGTAGAAAGTGATGGAGTTATACGAGAAGAAAATTCCATGTTATCAAAGCCAATGATTTTAATATTTTGAGGAACTTTATATCCATTGTACTGCAAAGCTTTTATGACCACTGCAGCATTACGATCATTCACACAAACAAAAGCTTCAGGCATTTTCCTATAAGTTAATAGCATCTTTTGAATATACTGATAATCATTATTTAAAACAGCTTGTTCAATACCTTTTGTTAAATATATAAGTTCATATTTTTTAGGATAAAAGTGATTAATCATACATTGTTTATATCCATAGAATCGTTGTTTAAAATTAGGTGATTTTTCAATGTCACCAATAAACCCAATGTTCCTACAACCTTTTTTTATTAAATAATTACAACTTAAATAACCACCTAAAAAATCATTTGTAATAATATAATCTATATTCATATAAGGAATAGAATGATTGATACAAAGAATGTGTTGAGTATACAGTTTGAGCTGATATATGATTTCTTGTGATATTTTTCCTAATAAAATAATTCCAGCAATATGTTGTTCACTGATACATTTAGGTATGATAAAATTATCAAGTGAATAATATTCCTCTAAAATACGATATCCAAAGATATTAGCTTCCTTTTTTAAGTTTTTGAGTATATCCAAATAATAATATTTATCATTTTTCTTCTTATTTTCAATCATAACGCAGATAGTTTTATTTTTCAGTATTGTTTTCGCGTTTAATTTTTTTTGTGAATATCCCATTGTGACTGCTAATTCCAGAATCTGCATTCTCAATTCTTGAGAAACACCATCTTTATCATTCAATGCAAGTGAAACAGCATTAATAGAGATATTTAATTTTTTTGCTATATCTTTCATCGTTGTTTTACTCATCTTATCACATCCTATTTATTATTATAACATTAAAAAGAAAATATAATCAAGAAAGAGGATTAGACTAATTAATTCAAAATTATTATTGTAAAAGCAATGATGATTTTTTAAAGTTTATACATTGTTTTTATAGTGGGGTTTTAATCAATATCATCAAACATTTTATACATGAAGAAAATAAATGTTTCTTCTGTCATGGTTTAGAGTATATTCTTTTTTTAAAGATAATTTGTCAAATTAAATATAACTTACATTAGGTGTTATATTTAAGACATTTTCTTGGTCGATAATTCATGATGGTTAAATAATAGGACAATTCATTTTCATCCACTTTTGATAAATCCATACCTTTAGAATAAAATTCTCTAAGGAAACCATTTGTATTTTCATTCATCCCTTTTTGCCATGCACAATATGAGTCACAAAAATATCTATTACAGTCTAATTGTTGCTCTATTTTTTCACAACCCGAAAATTCCTTTCCTCTATCAAATGTGATGGTTTTAACGAGTTCATCAGGAAAATTTTTTAAGGGTTCGATAATTGCTGAACTTACATGTTTTTCCTTTCTATCAGGTAATAATAGCGCTATATAGTACCTTGATTTACGCTTGGTTAATGTGATAAAACAATATTTACTTTTTCTTTTATGATCAATTTTTCTGGATTCAACAGTATAAGCTTTACAATGTCCTAATTCTTTACGTCGATATACTTCTTTAGGACGTTTTTTATAGTTCTTTCACCATCATTGAATTTGGTACTATGGCAAGATTTCGGACAACTTAAATGGAAGAATTTAATTATTCCAGTAATATTTTTGCTCATATTCATTTGGTGACAGGTAATCACAATGTGAGTCTTTTCAAACAGTGTTGTAGAAACCTTCTATATATTCAAATAAGAGTCGATATGCATGATTCCAATTCTCTATTTTTTGCCTATTTAACCATTCTCGTTTAATTAATGAGTGAAATGATTCTATGCAGGCATTATCCCATAGATTTCCTTTTTTTGAATAACTAGATATCATTCCAACTGTTAGATTATAATATGATTTTGATGTAAACTGGACTCCTCTATCACTATTATACTGAATTCGATATAATTCGGATAGAGGAGCACACTACCGATGGCTAGAATGGATAAAACTTATGGAAGAAAATTCACTAATAAGATTAATGTCCAAAAAGGATGTTCACCAGATAACTCAGCATTGTGAAGGTTTTTTTGGCAGATTGAAAAACGAATTCTATTATCATAGAGACTGGAGAAATATATCAACTGAAGAATTCATGAAACAGTTAAATGAATATATCATGTGGTATAATTCCAAGAGGATTAAAAGCTCTCTAGAATATAAAAGTCCAAAAGATTATCGAAGAGAAGATTACTGGGTTTAAAGTATTAAATTAGTCAAAAAAATATCCGCATCCCCGATTGACAATATCAATAAACTCAGTACGATTGTTGGTTTGCAAAAATTAGGAAACACTCTAGAATCCTGGAAGAAAGAAATTATCAATTCATTCATAAAATATGATAACAGGAAATTATCTAATGGTCCAATAGAAGGAAGAAACAAATATATTCATATTATTTTAGAATTAGCTAATGGATATTCCAATTTCAAAAGATTTAGAAATAGGGCAATGTACATACTCAACAGATTAGAAACATACAACGAAAAAATATTGGATGTGTTTTCTGTAAGAGGAAAAGGAAAAGAATGAGGAAAATACAACACAAAAAAAGCGAGCAAAAAGTGAATCAATTATCTGATTCACTTTTTTAAAACCATATAATAATTTTATAAATTTCTGGCAAATAACTATAAATAAATTTAAAGATTTTTCAAATCCACCTTATGATTATTTAAATTACCAAAATACTCCACTATGAATTAAAAGCTTTTTAGGTTAGACCCCTTCTAAAGATGATTAGACCGTTTTATCAATACAATGTAATAATTTTTAATTTTTTAAAATCATAATATATGAATCTTAAAATAATTTAGAATCTACATGTGAAATTTCAAGATATCATAAAAGCCAATCGTTCAAAAGTAACCAAATTTAAATTTTAACAAGTGATTTTTTTATTTATACTTTATTTTTAAGAAATGCCTTTTTATTTCTTTTTAATTTTAGAATTACAAGTCCAGAAATTGCAATAGCAATTATACCAGGGATAATGATTGAAGAATCACTTGTATCCACTGTATCTCCATTGACATTACGGTTTTCACTATCAGTTTGAATAGAGTCAGAAGGTTTTAGTGGTTTGTTTGAGTCATTTGGATTGGAAGGTATTGCAGGGTTACCAGACTCATTAACTTCAACTTTCTTTAAACCATCATAAGCATCTTTGAGTTGTACATATGACTTTTGAACGTCTTCTTGAGTAGCCTTTTCATTATCGTAAGTTTTTTGAGCTTCGATAAGTGCTTCATTCAATGTCTTGAAAGTTTCAGGAGTATAATCTTTAGAGTTGAGTCCTTTAGCTTTCTTGATTAGTTCTCCTAACTCTGTTTTATTAGCTTTTAAAACAAGCTTTTCAATGGCATCTTTCAATGTTTTTTCTACTTCTTGCACTTCTTCTTGAGTGGCATTTTCATTATCATAGACTTTTTGTGCATTGGACAATACTTTTTTAAACTGAGCATAGCTATTTGGTGTATATTCAGATTCTTTTAAAGTATGAGCTTTATCCAATTGCGTTTTTAAATATGTTTTATCAGCTTTATATTGCAATTGTTCATTAGCTGATGTTAAAGCATCATAAGCTTCTTTAACTTCTTGTTCAGTGACTTCTTCTTTTTCTAATACAGCTTTTGCTGTATCTAAAGCTTTTTTAAATGCTTCAAAGCTTTTTGGTGTATATAATGCTTCATCAGTATCTTTGACTGCATCATATAAAATACGTAAATCTTCTTTTAAAGCTTTTCCATAAACTTCAAATTCATAAATAGAATATCCATATTGAGTAGCTCTTTCAATTCCTTGCATTCTTACATAACGTAAAAGTTTGCTATCAAAATAAATATTGTCTATCTCTCCATCACCATCAGTAACATGTTGAATCTCAAAAAATTCGTTACCATCTAGTGATCCTTCAATCTTATATTCTTTACCATAAGCATCTTCCCAAGCTAAAGAAACTTGATTGACATAGTATAAGCTTCCTAAATCTATAGTTATAGATTCATCGTTGTTTGCATTTGATGCCCAACGTGAGATGTAGTTTGCATCAATAGCATCTATTGCCTGATTACCTCCATCTTCAGATGTAGCAGTTATATTTTTGTTTAAAGCAATATTTTGTGCATCTTGACCAGTTATTTTAATTTCAATACTCTTTTCAACTTGACTTCCATCTGTTGCTTTTGCAACAACTTTAACAATTCCATTTTCTTTAGGAATAAGTTTACCATCAGCAGTAATTGTTGCTAAATCTGTTTCACTACCATCTTTATTGTAGACAGACCATTCTACAGTTTTAACAGTTGCATCATCAGGATTTATAATTGCACTCATTTGCAATGGCTTGTTTTTCGTATTAATTTCATTTTTTCCAGTTTCTGTTCTAATTTCAATATCTTGTACATATGTTTTTTCATATAATGTTCCATATAATTGGAATTCCCAGAGAGAAGGTCCATAATTTGTACCTCTTTTTATACTTTGAATTCTTACGTATCTAGTTGGTGTATCATCAAAGACGATCTCTTCTACTTCACCTTTACTATTATTTTGAACGTAAATATCCTGGAAATGTACATTATCCATTGAGCCTTGGATTTTATATTCACTTAAATATGAATTTTCCCAATATAAAACAGTTTTATTAATATTGTATATATCACCTAAATCAACTGTAATCCATTGATTGTCATCTTGTACGCCTGCAGCCCATCGAGTGTTTGTATCTCCGTCAACTGCATTTTGACCTGGATTACTACCTTCAGAGTTTGAAACATAGACTTTTTTATTTAATGCTAAATTCTCTTTGTCTTGATTTTGTAATATGATGTCCATGCATCCTTCTTTATTGCTTCCATCAACAGCTTTTGCAGTGACTCTTACAGTACCATTTTTTAAAGGAATTAATTTTCCTGATGAAGTAATCTCTGCCAAATCAGTATCAGATCCATCAACATCCGTTACAAACCATTCAACTCTTTTATCAGTTGCATTTTCTGGTTGTACTGTTGCAAATAGTTGAAGTGGTTTGTTTTTTGTAGTAATAGTACCAACATTATTCTCTGAATTTATCTCAATTGAACCTACAGGTACATCAATGTTATATTTTCCATAAACATCAAATTCATATAATGAAGCCCCATAATTAGATTTCTGATTTGTATAAATACGAACATATCTTCCTTCTGATTGTTCTTCGTTAAATTCAAATCTTACAGTTTTTTCAGAGTTTCCTTCATCATCAACAGTAGCTATTGTTCTCCAATCTTGTGCATCAGATGAAACTTGAAGTTCATATTTTGGAGGACGAGCAGTTTCCCAACTTAAAATAATCAAGTCTAATTTTGCTGTCGTTCCCAAATCTACATAAATCCATGGATGGTCTTCACTTGGATTAGCATTCCAACGTGTTGTAGCATCACCATCAACTGCTAAATTCCCATTATGATTATCATTGACAGAAGATGTAACAGTTGGCTTCCCTTGGGACAAACTTGCTAATGTTTGTCCTGAAATTGTAACTAATTTTTCACTTTTTACACCACTACCATCTATTGAATTTGCAATAACTTTAATTTTACCATTCTTTTTAACAGTAACAACACCATCTTTTGATATCTCTGCTTTATCAGTTGGTTGTCCATTTTCGTCAGTAATGCTCCAAATTATTCTTGGATCCATTATATTATCACTTGGAGTTAAAACAGCATTATACTTAGCAATTTGTCCTCTTTGTGTAATTTGATCAGGTCCTTCGATGCTTATATCTGTAATAAGTTCAGTTCCTTGATCTTCTAGTATTTTGGCATCTGAGTGTGCAACAAGCTTATTATTAATATAAGTTGTATTATCTTGATATTCTACTGTACTATTTGGATCAGTTAATACAATAACACGTGCGGAATCAGCTAACATTTTAAATGTTTGTTTTCCTGTAACATTTTTAGCTAAATACATTCCAGCAGCAGAATCATATATATCATAATATTTGTTTCCTAAATCTATTTCAACTTCTTTAGTTTCCATAAATGGATTGTAATATAAATATGTTTGATACATATTATTTTGATAGTAATCTGTTTTGTTGCAATCTAATTTTAAAATACCTTCAACATTTGTTTCTTTAACTAATGCACCTAAGAAACCAGTATAGAAACCACCATATAATCCAAAATTTGTTGTATTTTCTCCGGCCATCCAGCCTCCAGTTGCATTTTGTTTTGCATCTCCTGTTGCATAAAAGTTTTTCCCTTTATCATTTTTTCTAAGTGATTCATATGCTAAAACACTTTCTTCTAATTGACCTTTAAATTCGCCATCTGTCTGATGTTCAGTGCTCCATTCACTAGGTAAGAAATATTTTGAAGCATTAGCAATATTAATCGCCCATTTACCTGCCATTCTTGCATAACTTGGATCATATTTAGCAGCAGGTAAAATTGATGTTAATGGATAGATAGAATTAAAGAAATATGAATATCCGTTATTAGGTTCACCAGTCATTCCATAAACATCTATTCCATCTTGTGAATAATTAACACTTCCCCAATTTCTTACAGAACTCTTAGAAGTTGTTGTAATCCAATTCCAAAACTTTGAAATATCATAGTTTGTTCCTACTTCAGCGTTCATCATTGCAGCTAAGTATACAGCATCAATGAGCATATTTTCATAATATGGATTTGATTCTAAGTCTTGTAAATAATCCATACATTCTTTGGCATAAGTTAAATATTTATCTTCATTAAATATTTTATAAGCATAATAAAGAATACTTGCTGTTCCAGTTGCAGCATCAGGTTGTCTCCATCCAGGTTCAACGGCTTTCATGTTTTCAAAATCGAAGCATTGGATATCGAATAAACCTTTACCAGTCTCTTTGCTTCTTTGTTTTAATACATCAATCATTTCAACCATTTTATCAGCAATTGATCTTTGAATCTCTTTAACTTCTTCTGGTCGCCATTCAGGATTTAATTCAGATAGTCTAAAGAAATTTTGATTAGCGATTAATAAATACCAGAAATCACCATATGCGTTTGAAACATTTGTGTTTTGTAATTTACTATCAGAACCATTAGGCACATTCGTAATAACGCCATCTTTATTCCAATAATATTTTAATTCATTATCTAAATATGTATTAATTTCATAACCATTTTCAATTGTGCTCTTACCTTTTAATTCTTCTGGTAATTCTTTATTCATATCAATTCCTAATAGTGAGGCAGAGATGAGTGCACTCGTAACAGAAATTGATTCTTGATCATCTTCACCATCATGGATTTTGCCATCAATTTCTCTATCAACAATAGGTCTATTTTCTCCGTAAAATGCTGGAATCATATATCCACCATATTTATCATCACGATAAATCGTTGAAAATTTTCGATTATCTTTTACTGAAAATTCGGTATTTTCATCAAAGTTAGTAGCAGTATGATCAAATACAAACTCAGTTAATTTTTTTCCTCTGTCTTCCCAATCAATTAATTTATAGTTACTGGGAATATTAGGCATATCTTCAACTACTTCTAACAATCTTTGTTCAAGATTTCTTCCGATGTTAGGTTCTTTAGCATGTACAATACATGTATTGGATATTGTCATTAAACAAGTCAAAGAACCTATTAATAATTTCCTTTTTAAATTCATTTCAATCCTCCCTTTCTAATATCAATAATAATCATTCGTAAATAAAATCACAACATATATTTACTTGAAAAATTCGATATTTATCTTGAATATAAGTATAATATATGTTTAGTTCATTTATTTATATGGATTATTTGTTAAATTAAATGCAACACCTAATGTAAGAAACATGATTTCTTTAGGTATTTTATATTGAATGCATTTTCTTGGCCAATCATTCATGATGGTTAAATAATAGGATAATTCATCTTCATCCACTTTTGATAGATCCATACCTTTAGGATAAAATTCTCTAAGCAATCCATTTGTATTTTCATTTGTTTCTTTTTGCCACGCATAATATAAGTCACAAAAATATGTATTACAGTTTAATTCTTGTTATATTTTTCATAACCTGTAAATTCCTTTCCTCTATCAAATGTGATGGTTTTAACAAGTTCATCAGGAAAATTTTTTATGGTTTCGATAATTGCTGAAGTCACATGTCCTTCCTTTCTATCAGGTAATAATAGCGCTATACAGTACCTTGATTTATGTTTTGACAATGTGACAAAACAATATTTATTTTTTCTTTTACGATTAATTCTTCCAGATTCGACTGTATTGATTTCCCAAAGCCCTAATCCTTTACGTTGGTATACTTCTTTAGGACGTTTTTTATAGTTCTTCCACCATCATTGAATTTTCTCTTTTTTCTGCAGGACGTTTAAAATGATCCTTTCTTTTTAAATGTTTCATAGTGATTTGCTTAATTTGTTTTCTATGAATCATCCTATAAATGGTAGAAGTTGAAGGTACACAAATTACCTTTTCATTTCCGTTTGCAATTTGTTCAGGTGACCAGTGCAATTTTATTTTTTCTTCAATATAATTTAATACATTAGTATCAATAATTGTCTTACTATGACATTCTTTCTTTCTTGATTCATATAAGTCTTGTGCCTTATGAGGATAATATATATATAATCGCCCTTTACTGCCAGATTCAATTTTATTTCTATTTATCTCACTTGAAATAGTACTTGGTGAACGATGTAAAGCTTTTGCAATTGCTCTTACTCCCATGCGAGAATTTTTAAATTAATAGATATAACAACGTTCATGTATGGTAAGCTGTTTATAGCTCATAGATATTACCTCCTGTTAATTGTTTGTTTAGTCACTTACATTTTAACATAATAATTTCTGTGGGCCTTTTTATATTGTGTTGCACTTGTTATGATAAATTATCTTAATAAAAAAAGAAGCATATTAGCTTCTCACAAAGTCTAAATACTTCTCTAATCTTCTCACAACATTTATTACTAACGTTTTGAGAATTGTGGAGCACGACGAGCTTTTTTAAGACCGTATTTCTTACGTTCTTTAACACGTGAATCACGAGTTAAGAATCCAGCGGCTTTTAGTTGAGGTCTATAATCTTCCCCAGCTTCTAATAATGCTCTAGCTACACCATGACGGATTGCACCAGCTTGTCCTGAGTACCCTCCACCATAAACATTAACACTAACATCAAATTTGTCTTGAGTAGTAGTTAATTCTAATGGTTGATTAACAATCATTAATAATACATCTGATGGTAAATAATCTTTTGCAGCTTGTCCATTGATTACAAAGTTACCTGTACCTGGTGTTAAGATAACACGTGCTACAGAAGATTTTCTTCTTCCAGTTCCTCTATATTGTACGTTTGCCATTATCTTCACCTCTTACCCTTTCACTTTCATTTCAACAGGATTTTGTGCTGCATGAGGATGTTTATCTCCAGCATATACAAATAATTTCATCCCTTGTTTTCTACCTAATGTGTTATGTGGTAACATACCTTTTACTGCTGCTTCAACAAATCCAGTTGGATTAGTTTCTAAGAATTGTCTAGCTGATTTAACTTTTAAACCACCTAACCATCCTGTATGATGGTAATAATTAACGTTATCTAATTTTTTACCAGTCATAACTACTTTTTCAGCATTGATAATAATTACATAATCACCAGTATCAACGTGTGGTGTGTAAGTAGGTTTATTTTTTCCTCTTAACACAGTAGCAACTTCTGAAGCTAAACGACCTAATGTTTGCCCAGCTGCATCAACTACATACCATTTTCTTTCGATTGTGGCAGCATTTGCCATTGTTGTTTGTCTCATTTTTTCTTTTTCTCCTTTGTTTATCCTTACCGGGGACTTAAAAAGGTTTTTGCCTATGAAACCTTTTTAATTATATGAAATCAAAAACTTAATGTCAACAAAATAATACGACAAAATCATATATTTTTACTATTGCGCTGGTTCTTCAGGAATAATGAATGCTGCAATTAAATAAACAAGTAAACCTGTTCCCGCATACATACATAATAATACAACTGCTAACCTTACAAGTGATGGATCAACTTGAAAATATTTTGCAATCCCACCACAAACACCAGCAATCATCTTTTCATCTTTTGTACGATATAACCTTTTTTCTTGCATTAAGATACCTCCTTAAAACTTACATCTATATTTCCTAAATCACAATTAATCTCAATCTTATTTTCTCCATGAACACCATTTCCACCTTCTATATTAATAGAACTCATATCGCCATCTTTATCAATTGTATAATGTTCTCTGCTCTCTGCCATTGATACTTTCATTGAACCAACACTATTATCTAAATCTAAATCCTTACATAAAATATTATTTATTACTACATCTCCAGCATTATTTTCTACATCCATACCTTGATGACATGTTACTTGGTTTATAGTAAGGCTTCCGGCATTATGTTCAATTGATAAGTTGTTACATTCAATCCCTTCCATATTTAAACTTGTCGCATTGATTTCTAAATCTGCATCTTTAAATTGATAATGGCGAGGAATATAAAGCGTTGCTTTAGGTTTATGAGTCATATTAGATTTTCCTTCTAAAATAATATCAATATCACCATCATCATTATCAAAGGTATAATCTCTTTTTACGTTTTTAGCTTCAACTTTAAGAGTTGCACCATCATAATATACAATTTTCGCTTCAACTGCTGATAATTCAATTGAAATGTCGCTATTTCCATCAATAGCCATTTCTTCATTAACATCACATGTTTTTCCAAATGTAAAAGTACGAGCATATTTTTCAACATGATGCGTATCTAATTTAATCTGAGATAATCCATTCATACTTATCCCAATTAGACCTAGTATAATTCCAATAACTAAAAAACATCCAGCTAATTTCTTATATACTTTCATTTATTTCACCACCTTGTGTAGAATTTGACTACAAGCATCAATAACTGAACGAATTGCTTTAGGTAAAAATTTAACCATCCCTATTGTCATTGATGATGTAATATAACTAAGTGATACAAGTAATAAACCTATCGCTAAAATAACAAGTCCGCCACCAATCAATCCACCAGCAAACATATTAATAGCTGCTATGACACAAACAACTGTCACAACAAAAAGTCCAATCGTACCAAACAAACCAATCATAAGTAAAGCCACAAAGATTCCTATGGCAGCAAGTAATAAATGTCCTATGCGCCCTCCAATTGGTAAAAGCACTGCAACCGCTAAAATAATAACAATCAATTTTAAAATATTGTTATTTCTTTCATTAAAGTTTTCTTTTTGTTTAGTATTTTCTACAACATTGTTTTTATGATTGTAATCATCATTATGAATACTTGATTCACTGTATTCAAAACCTTTTTCAAATGATTGATTAAGACCACCTTTAATCATAGCTGCAACTCTTTCAGGTGAACCTAATTCCTCAATAATATCTTGTTCATGTTCTTTTCCTGCATCTTCAAAATAATCACGATAATAATTAAGTGCATCCTGTCTTTCATCCTCATCAATATCTTGCAATAAATAATCTAATTCTTTTAAAAATTTTTCTTTATTCATTATTATCCCCTCCTTTTAATAATGAATTAATCTTATCGGTATATTTTTCCCATTCTGTTCTATACATTTGTAATGTCACTTTGCCATTACTCGTAATACGATAATATCTTCTATTTCTACCATCAATTTGACGATCATAAGTTTCTAAACTTCCATCCTTTTGCAATCTTCTTAAAACCGGATAAAGTGTTGATTCTGAAACATCTAACCCTTTCCTTACATCTTGGGTTATTTTATAGCCATATGTTCCCTCTTGTTCTTGATCTACAACACTTAAAACAATTGCATCTAACAAAGCCGCACCTGTATTAAATATCATTTTGATCCTCCTATTCTTTGATCAACAATATTATATGTCATATAATATTGTATTGCAACATAATTATAAACAAAAAAATAATGTGTATACACACATTATTCTAAAAATTCTAAAGATGATTTTAAAACATACTTAATATCAGGCAAATGATCAAAATTATGATTACCATTTTCAATCGAAATAAACTTTGTTCGATCATGAAATAGTTTTAAGTATTTTTCACTTATTTGATAAGGAACTGTCGTATCTTTCGTTCCATGAATAATGAGTAAGTCGTTTTGATAAGTGTCTAAATCT
Organism: Coprobacillus sp. AF33-1AC; assembly: GCF_003475785.1. Taxonomy (NCBI): domain Bacteria; kingdom Bacillati; phylum Bacillota; class Erysipelotrichia; order Erysipelotrichales; family Coprobacillaceae; genus Coprobacillus; species Coprobacillus sp. AF33-1AC. Next base: position 14,445 of record NZ_QRQB01000022.1, read on the forward strand.
TGATAAAAATCACGACTTAAAATATCTTCTACAAAAGCATCCGAAATCTCATAACCATTATGATCATAACTTTCACTTCTTTCAACTTGTCCTGTCAAATATTCTAAAGCTGCAGGTAAGTTAAATGCCGGTGCCCATAATACTAACTTTTTAATCACATTTGGGTAAAGTTTTGCCAGTTCACTTGCAACAGCACCACCCATTGAATGACCTAATACATAAATTTCTGTACAATTTTCCATTTTCATTGTTTCTTCAAGAATAACTCTAGCACAAGCTAATTCATCTTTAAAAGTCATATCAACAAAGTTACCATCACTTTCACCACTACCTAAAAAGTCAAAGCGAAAAGAGGCAATTCCTTTAGCTTCTAACATTCTAGATAATTGAACATAACAAAATTTAGTACCTGTTTTTTGACCTGTAAAACCATGAAAAATCAAACATACTGGATGATGATCACATGCTGGTTTATGAAAAAATCCTCTTAATGTTCCTTTAGGTGTGGGAATTTCACAATAATGTTGCATTATTCGTTAACCCCATATGCTTTCTTTACTCTTTCAATACCACCTTTGACAACATATTGACGAGCAATATCTTTAATATTATCATCAGCAAAATCACCACCAATAAACATACATGTATCCATCACTTCATTAGTAATAATTGTAAGTAATTCATCTGACACTTCTTCTAATAAAATATCTTTAACGATTCCTTTACATCTTTCTAAATCTTTTGTTTTATCTAATTGTACAATTCCTTCCATTTCTATACCTCCATTAATTGTTTTGCTACAAAACCTGCAATCATTAAACCAGCAACACTTGGTACAAAACTGACACTTCCTGGAGTGGCATCACCTGTTTTGATAGCTGGTTCTTTTGAATATAAAACATTGACTTTTTTAATACCTCTATTTTTTAATTCTCTACGCATGACCTTAGCAAGTGGACAAACACTTGTTTTTTCGATTGTCGTAATTTCAAAAAGACTTGGATCTAATTTATTTCCTGTTCCCATAGAAGAAATAATAGGTATATTTAAATGATCACAGTTCTCTATTAAAGCCAATTTAGCTTTAACCGTATCAATCGCGTCAACAACATAATCGCAATCAGTAAACATATATTCTAATCCTTGATCAGGTAAATAGAACTGATCATACGTTGTTATTTTAAGATGAGGATTAATATCTAGGCATCTTTGCCTGGCAATGTCTACTTTATTTTGACCGATTGTAGAATGTAATGCATAAATCTGACGATTTAAATTCGTTATATCTACAGTATCATGATCTACAAGTACCAGTTCACCAATACCTAAACGGCATAACGCTTCAACGACATAACTGCCAACGCCACCTAAGCCAAAAACAGCAACTTTCTTTTGTTGTAATATTTCGATTTTTTCATTACCTAATAATTTTATACTTCTTGAAAATTGTTCCATAAATTCCTCCAACAACGCTATTATATCCTAAACAACAAGGATTATAAAGTAAAGACATGTCTTAATTATTAACTAATAAAAAAAGCTGCTAAGCAGCTTAAAATAAACCTAAATGTTCAACTAGTATTTTAACACCGATTGCTATCAAGATAATTCCACCAACAATTTCAGCCTTACTTTTATAACGTATACCAAAACGATTTCCAACAAAAACACCAATAACAGAACAAACAAAAGTAGTCATCCCAATAATTGCAATCGCAATCCAAATATTAACTTGTAAAAATGAAAAAGTAATTCCTACAGCCAGTGCATCAATACTTGTTGCTATGGCTAAAAGTAGAACTTCTTTTAAATCATAACTGATTCCACTATCATCTTCTTCATTTTCAAATGCTTCAAAAATCATTTTACCACCAATCACACCTAATAAAATAAAAGCAATCCAATGATCAATACTTGTTATATAAGAACTAAAAGTTGATCCTAAATAATAACCAGCTAGAGGCATAATCGCCTGAAAAATACCAAAAGCTCCTGCAATCAACACCATATAGCGATAATCTACTTTCTTCATTTTCAATCCTTTACAAATTGATACCGCTGTAGCATCCATAGCTAAACCAATCCCTAATAAAAATAATTGTAAAATTGTCATCTTTCCTTCTCCTTACAAAAAAGACCCATGCACAGTAAAAAACTGTACATGAGTCTCATCATTTAATGCAAACCAGATTTTTCAATCAGTATGTTGACTTGCCACACTTGCGTGTCGACTACTCCCTCATTACGTAATCAATCTTACATGAAAGTCAACTTTTTGACAAGCATTATTTTATTCATAGTCACAAGTATAACCACGTTGATCTAATTCAAGTTTAACAACTTGCCAATCAGTAAGTAAATCACCTAGTTCTTCTTTTAAACGAACTACACCCATTTTATCTTCCTCTTTAATAACAGCCATTAAAGTAGGTCCTGCTCCTGAAAGATAACATCCTAATATCTTTTCATCTTTTTCTAAAGCATCCATAATTTCATGATACCCTTTGATTAAATCACCACGATAAGGTTGATGTAAACGATCTTTAAAACCAAGCTTTAATCCTTCATCATATCCATTGATTAATGATGCAACCATTAAAGCTAAATGAGATACATTTTTAATCGCATCTTGTCTTGGTAAAGTTTGTGGTAAAACTTTACGAGATTGTTCAGTAGATAAAGTAAAAGGTGGAATTAATGCAACAAAACGATATTCATGCTTAACAGGAATATTTAATGTTAAAACATTATTTTCTTCCATAACTGATACTGTAAGTCCACCAAAGATAGCAGGTGCTACGTTATCAGGATGTCCTTCAATCTTTGTTGCAAGTTCTAGAATCTCTTGACGATCTTGTGCTTTATCAAGAAAAGCAAAGGCACCAACAATTCCAGCAACAATACAAGTCGAACTACTTCCAAGACCTCTTGTATAAGGCACATCGCCACTACATTCAATACGTAATCCGTTAAACTCTAATCCACAATGATTAGCTGCTTCTTTAAAAGCTTGGTAAGTCATATTACTTTCATTACAGAATTGTTCTGGACATCCTACAATATGTAATCCTTCATCAACTAACTCAAATGTAAAAGTATTATATAGCGTTAATGCTAATCCAGCCACATCAAATCCGGGTCCTAAGTTAGCACTGGTCGCTGGAACTCTGACTCTAACTTTCATATAAGCCTCCTACATTTTTTCCATTTCAGATTGAATGAATGGAATAATTTCAGATTTATCAATATGAGTTTTGTGTAATACAGGACGGTCTTTAATTCCTACTAATGGTTGAGGAATTTCAACTCCTGTTTTTTCATTTAATTTTTCAATAGCTTCATACACATCTAATGTTTCACCATAAATAGCTTGATATACAGATTCAGGGAATTTATAAGGTGAAGCTGTTGATAATAAAACTGTTTTAGTTTGATCACCTGATGCTTTTTGATATTCTTTTAAAACTCCATAACCACATGCAGTATGTGTATCTAATAAATATCCTGTTGTGTTATAACATTCTTTAATCGTATCTAATACTTGTTGTTCATTTAAATATCCAGCTTTAAATTGATCTTGAATACGAGCAAATGTTTCATCATCTACTTCATAAACACCATTTTCCTTTAACTTGTCCATATATGATTTAACTTTACCCCCATCTTTACCAGACATAAACCATACTAATCTTTCTAAGTTACTTGATACTAAAATATCCATTGCTGGTGCATTTGTTTTATAGAATTCACGATTAGCATCATATTTTCCAGTAGCAAAGAAATCAGTTAAAATATTATTTTTATTAGATGCTGCGATAAATTTATTAACAGGAAGCCCCATATTTTTAGCGAACCATCCAGCTAAACAGTTACCAAAGTTTCCACTTGGTACACAGAAATTAACTTGATCACCTAATTGAATTTCATTTTGTCTTACTAATTCAAAATAACTATGGAAATAATAAACAATTTGTGGAATCAAACGCCCAACATTAATTGAGTTTGCTGAAGATAAGAAAACATGATGTTGATCACTTACAGCCTTTAAGTTTTCATCACCAAAAGCCACTTTTACAGCACTTTGAGCATCATCAAAGTTTCCTTTAATCCCAATAACTTTTACATTATTTCCTGTTTGAGAAACCATTTGTTGTTGTTGAATGGAACTTACACCATCTAATGGATAGAATACTTTAATACATGTTCCAGGAACATTTTTAAATCCTTCTAAAGCTGCTTTCCCTGTATCACCACTTGTAGCTGCTAAAATCATTACTTCACGATCTTCTTTTAATTGTTTTAAAGATAAAGTCATTAAATGTGGTAATAAAGATAAAGCCATATCTTTAAATGCTGCTGTTTGTCCATGGAATAACTCAGCTACATATACATCTCCTGCTTTTTTTACAGGAACAACAACTTCAGGAAATAAACCACTACCATATGCTTTTTTACAAGCATCGTTAATTAATGCTTTTCCTTCTTCTGGTACAAATGTACTAATTACTTCTGTTGCTAAATCCACATAATTTAATGTTGATAACTGCTTTAAATCTAACTTTTGTAATTCAAAATTAGGAACTAATAATCCCCCATCATTACCAATTCCTTGTACAATCGCTTGATAAAAGTTGATTTCATCTTGCTGATTACGGGTACTAATATATGTTTTATTCATCGTTTAATCCTCCAATAATTTAATTCATTATATTGAATAAAATGTTTTAAGTCAATAATTGTATACAATTTATCTTATATTCTTTTTCATTATACCATGATATAAGAAATAATGATGATTATTTCTTATTTATTTGACTGTTGTATACAATCATGATATTATATCTAAAAAATATAAAGAAAAGGAGAATTTTAGCATGATGACCATAAAAATATCGATTAAAAACATGATGTTTTCGATAAATTTATTATAATCATGGTCTATCTTTCTTGTTTTTATGATAAGTAACATTGACCTTATATATAAGGTCAATTTTTATTAAGGGGGCGCAAATATGAAAATTGGTGTAGTGGGTTTAGGTACTGTAGGTTATGGTGTCGTTGAAATTCTTACTAACGAAAAACAAAGATTAGAAAAAACAATTAATCAAGAAGTGACAATTAAATATGGTTGTGGACTTGAGGAAGTAGATTTACCAGAAGAAATTATTTATACAAAAGATTATCATGATGTGATTAATGATCCTGAAGTTGATGTTGTTGTTGAACTAATTGGTGGTACAACAATTGCTAAAGATATTATATTATCAGCTATCAACAATAAAAAACATGTTGTTACTGCTAATAAAGCTTTATTAGCTCATGATGGTAAAGAAATCTTTAAAGCTGCTAAAGAAAATGATGTTCATATTTTCTATGAAGCATCTGTAGGTGGTGGTATACCTGTATTAGTAAGTCAAAAAGAAAGTTTAATTGCTAATAATACTAAAGAAATTGTTGGTATTTTAAATGGAACAACAAACTTTATTTTAACTTTAATGGAAAATGAAAATCTTGACTTTGATGAAGCTTTAACAATTGCTGATGGATTAGGATACGTTGAAGCTAATCCAGCACTAGATTTAGATGGTATTGATGCTGCTCATAAGATTTGTATTTTAGCACAAAATGGATTCCATCAATACATTGATTTTGATAAGATCAAAGCTGTTGGTATTCGTAATATCACTAAAACAGATATGGATTATGCTAAGAAATTAGGTTATCGTTTTAAAATGATTGCACAAGCCAAAGAAGTCAATGATGGCATTGGTATTGATGTTGCTCCTACTCTTGTTAATCGTAATGAGCTTGTAGCAAGTGTTATGGATTCATATAATGTTGTAGAAATTGATAATGATTATGTTAATAATATTATTTATTATGGTCGTGGTGCTGGACGTTATGTTACAGCTTCTGCTGTTGTCAGTGATATCATAAAAACATCACAACAAGAAAAATGGTCTCATGATTATCCAGACTGTCAACATGTTTACCCTATTACCAAATCTAAGTACTATATTCGCGCTTCTAAGCCATTAGATGTAGATTATGAAACATATTACAGCGAAAAAGCAGATCATATCTATATTACTCATGAAATGGAATTAGATGAAATCACAACACGTTTAAACGATGAAGATTATGTTATTTTTAAAGTGAGGGGATAAGTTTTGAATATTATTGTCCAAAAGTTTGGTGGTACTTCCACTCGTTCACGTGAAAGTCGTGCACAAATGTACAATAACATTATTAGAGAAATTAATAATGGAAATAAAGTTGTCGCTGTGGTCAGTGCTATGGGACGTTATGATGATCCTTATGCTACTGATACCTTATTATCTATTGTCAAAAAAGAAGAACTTGATGATGAAGAAATGGATCGCTTAACAAGTGTAGGTGAAACGATTTCAACATTAGTCTGTAAAAGTGAATTTGCTCATTTAGGTTATCGTGCTGCTACTGTAACCAATCATGAACTAGGAATTGTCACAGATACAAAATTCAATAATGCTACAATTTGTCAAGTTGAAGGAAAAGATATTCTTGATAAGTTAAAATATGCAGATGTGGTATTTGCTCCTGGCTTCCAAGGACATGCTCAAAATGGAAAAATAACAACATTAGGTAGAGGTGGTAGTGATTTATCAGCTGTCGCAATAGGGGTCGCTATTGATGCCAGTGAAGTAGAAATCTATAGTGACGTTAATGGAATTTATACTGCTGATCCAAGAATCGTTCCTGATGCAATTAAATTAGATTACATTTCCTATGCAGAAATGTTAGAATTATCAAAAAATGGTGCTAAAGTGTTAAATCATCGTTGTGTTCAATTAGCAGCGAGTCATAATATTGCCATTCATGCGCGTTCTTCATTTGAAGATTGTAAAGGAACATATGTTATAGGAGATGATAGAATTATGAAAGAGCATTTAAATCAATTAGTTATTTCTGGTATTACTGGTTCGCAAAATGAAGCTCGTATTACTTTAGTTCAAGTTGATGCGACAACACAAGCTTCTGGAGTTTTATTTGAACGTATCGCTGAAGCTGGAGTCAATGTCAATGTCTTTAACCATGTATTAGTTGGTGCTGGTAAAATGGATATATCATTAATCATTAATGATGAAGATGTCACAACTGTTGTTGATATCATTAATGAATTAAAACCAATGTTAGCACCTGAAAAAATGATCGTTAGAGGTCATATTGGTAAAGTATCTGTCATTGGTGTGGGTATTAAAAACAATCATGGAATGTTCCAAAAAGCATACAATACCTTAGTTCATAACGGTATTAGTGTAGAAATGACATCATGTTCAGAAATTAATATTTCTTGTTATATAGATCGTGATGATGTAAATCGTGCACAAGTTTTATTACATGAAGCATTTTTAAAAGAGGGGGATAAATAAAAATGAAAAAATTTAAAATTGCTATTGTTGGTGCGACTGGAGCTGTAGGTCGTGAAATGTTAAGATGTGTTTTCCAATTTAACTTTCCTTTTGAAAGCATTAAATTATTAGCGTCTGCAAGAAGTGCTGGAAAAGAAATTGAATATGAAGGACACAAATTTGTTGTTGAAGAATTAACAGAAAATAGTTTTGAAGGTATTGAAGTTGCATTCTGGTCAGCAGGGGGTAGTATTTCAGCTAAATATATGAAATACGCTGTTGAAGCAGGTTGTGTTAACATTGATAATACAAGCCATTTTAGAATGGATCCTGATGTTCCATTAGTTGTACCTGAAGTAAATGGTTATGCTCTAAAAGATCATCATGGTATTATTTCTTGTCCAAACTGTACAACAATTATGATGTGTAGTGCATTAAATCGTTTAGATGAAGAATTTGATATTGAAAGAATCGTTGTTTCTACTTACCAAGCTGTATCTGGTGCAGGTGTTGCTGGTATGGAAGAATTATATCGCCAAAGCCGTGAAGTTTTAGATGGTAAAGAACCAGAAGCAAAAACTTTACCATGTGCTGGAGATAAAAAACATTTCCCAATTGCTTTTAACTGTATTCCTCAAGTAGATAAATTTGATTTATCTAATGGATATAGTAAAGAAGAAATGAAAATGGTTAATGAAACTAAAAAAATCTTTAATAAAGATATTGAAGTTAATGCAACATGTGTTCGTGTTCCCGTATTACGTGGACATAGTGAATCAATTTATATTGAAACTAAAAAACCAATCGATGTTGATAAAGTCTTCGATTTATTAAAACATAGTACAGGTATTGATTTATGTGATGATTTAGCTAATCAAGTATATCCAATGCCAACAAGTTTTATTGGTGATGAATTAACACATGTTGGTCGTGTAAGAAAAGACTTATATAAAGATAACGCCTTAAGTTTATGGATTACAGGTGATCAATTAATGAAAGGTGCTGCTTACAATTCAGTAGACATCGGATTAAAAATGATTGAACTTGGATTATTAAAATAAATGAAAATAGCTATCTGCCAAGCAGATAGCTATTTTTTTATAATTCCTACGCCTATAGGATAAGGTCCTGTATGAACTCCTATTGTGGCCCCTATTTGACCAATACCAATACTTTGATGAAAATCAGGATATTCTTTTAATAATAATTCTTCCAGTTGCTTTTTATATTGAAAAGCCTCATCTTGATCATAACCATAACCTATGGTAAAACGGTAATCATTAGGATCTAATTGATTTTCTTTAAAGTATTTCATCATTTCTTCATTTACTTTTTTCAAAGATTTCTTGCGTCCTCTACTTAATCCTGCATTAAATATTTCACCATCTTGTAATAAAATAATAGGTTTAATACCTAATGCTCCAGCAGCAATCCCTGATAACTTTCCAACACGTCCACCATGTACCAAATAATCCATGCCACCAATAGTAAAGAAAATACGTCCTGTTTCTTTTAAAGCTTGAAGTTGTTTAATTGTTTCATCATATGAGCAGCCTTCATTTTTTAATGTTACAGCTTTTTCTACCATCATTCCTTGATCAATAGTAATTAAAGTCGTATCAATGATTGCCACCTTACAATCCGGATATTTTTCTTCAATCATCATTTTTGCATTATTAGCCGAATTATATGATCCTGAAAACTTTGCTGTAATACAAAGACAAATTATATCTTGTCCTTGCTTAGCAATCTTTTCAAACACTTGAATATAGTCTTGAATTGAAGGCATGGATGTTTTAGGAAATTGTTTAGGATGATCAACCATAAATTGATAAAACTCTCTAATATCTAATTCTTCAATTTCCTTTTGATATAAAGCACTATCCATACTTACATAAAAAGGTACAACTTCAACCCCAAGTTCTTGTGTTCTGGCTAAACCTAAATCACAAGCTCCGTCACTTACTATTTGATACATACACTTCCTCCTTATTATTTATGAGCAAGTATATCATATATTACTTTGAATTACAAACTATTTTTATTATTCTTTTATTGGTAAGATAATTTTAAAAGTTGTCCCTTCGCCAAGCTTACTTTGTAATTGAATTGTTCCTTGATAATATTGAACAATATGTTTAACAATCGCTAAACCAAGTCCGGTTCCACCTGTTTCTTTATCTCTACCTGGATCACATCTAAAGAATCTTTCAAACACTCTTCCTTGATCAATCAAAGAAATTCCTCGTCCAGTATCACTCACTTCAATAACATAATCATGTTCACTTACATAACTATCAATCTTAATAGACCCTTGGTCTTGATTATATTTAACAGCATTATTAATTAAGTTATTCATTAACTGTTGCATATGTTGATGATTAGCTAAATATGTGACTTCTGTTAAATCTGTATTGACTGTTAATCCTTTTTTATCAATTTCTACTTGTAAAGATTCTAAAATATCATCAACAATTGGTTTTAAATGAACTGGATGTAAAACTACTTCTACATCTTTATTTTCTAATCTTGATATCATAAGAATATCACTAATTAAAGATGACATATGATCTACTTCTTTTTGAATCTTATCTAAAGCTTGTTTTTTTACTTCAGGATTATCAATCATTCCTGTTTGTAATAATTCACTATAACCCCTAATTGAAGTCATTGGTGTTTTTAATTCGTGAGAAACATTAGAGAAGAACTCTTGTCTTACTTTCATAGCATTCACTGAGTCGGTAACATTAACAAACAGTAAAGTTACTCCATAATCCACTTTAGCAATATAACAATGATAAGTTTCTTCATCTTTTTTAATTGTCACAATTTTAGGTTCTGCACCTAGTGTATCTAATTGATCAATAATCTTATAATCAAAAATATAATCTTCAACTGAATGATTTAATTCCATTTGGCTATCAAATAACTGCTTAGCTTTAATATTACACATTAATACAGATTGATTTTCATCTAATAAGATAAAACCTTCATTCATTTGATCAAGAATACTATTAATCTTGATCCTTTCATTCTTTAACGATTCCATCGTATTTTGAATCGTTTCTGCCTGTTCTTTTAATTTAGTTGCGATAATATTAAATTCATCATAACTATAATAATTAAAACTCAAATAACGATTATCTTTGATTTTAGATACTTCTTCACTAATTTCACGAAGTGGTTGAGTTAATGTTTGACTAAAACGATAAGCCATCGCTAAAGCAATACATAATGATAAAAGCGCACTAATCGTAAGTGGCTCTACTAATGGTGCCGCATTATCAAAGACACCATTATAAGGAATTGCAATACGCACAATATGTTGACGATGAAAATAAGTCACATAAACCATGTTTTTTCTAAGCGTAGAAGAATAACGGGTAGCATATCCATATTTATGCAACATCGCTTCCTTAAATTCTTCACGATCACTATGATTTTCTTTAATAGCCGTTTTATCTGTATCTGCAAGCACCTTTCCTTTTTCATCAATAATTGTTAGTCGGGTTTGATTGGTATAGGCTAAATCATTAAGTTTATTAATTTGTTGATTTAAAGGTTGTTGGTAATCAATTTGGTTTTCAGCTAATCTTAATGCATAAAACATATCTTTTTTAGTATTAGATAACATTTGGTCTGAAAGAATAACCATAGAGACAGTTGTTGAAAATAATAAAGTTAATATGAGTACTGATGCAAAATACTTAAATATTGCTTTATTCATAATCTTTCTTTCCTTCTATAAAACGATAACCTACGCCTCTGATTGTCTTAATATACTTATTACCATCATCATTTAATTTAGCTCTTAAGGCTCTAATATGCACATCTAAAACTCTAGATTCACCTATAAATTCATATCCCCAAATATGATCTAAAAGTTCATCACGTTCTACTACACGATCTTGATTTTCTAATAAGTAAACAAGTAATTGATATTCTTTATTCGTTAATTCAATGGATTGATTATTTTTCTTAACAACTCTTGTTTGTTTATCTAAAGATAAAGAAGGTGTCATGATAGCTTGATTTTTAGAATGATGGCGTCTTAGTAAAGAACGAACCCTTGCTTGTAATTCTAAAACCCCAAAAGGTTTTGTCATATAATCATCACTACCACTATCTAAACCATTAACCTTATCAATTTCACGATCTTTAGCACTTAAAATAAGAATTGGTAATTCTTGATTTGTCTTCCTGATTTCTTTAATAGCATCTAATCCTGACATCTCCGGTAGCATCAAATCAAAAATAGCTAAATCTACATTCTCTTCTTGCATTTGTTTTAATGCTGGTATGGCACTAGAAAACTGTTTAACAGTATATCCCGCACTACTTAACGCTAATTCTATAATTTCTCTAATATTTTCATCGTCTTCAATAACATATATACACTCTTTCATGCTCTTTCCACCTCTTTACATAATCTTAACATATTTCACATATAGCATTGTTAAGATTACGTAAAGTATTAATGAGTTTTCATTTAAAAACTTATCTTAAATTGAGTTTATTTTACACTCTCCATTAATAGAACCTTTCTTCATTTTTGGTGAACGTTAACAATTAAAATAGAGCTAACAAAATATTAAACTTTAAAACATTTTGCTAAGCTCCACTATATTATTTCACATATAATGTGATAAATTGACAATGAGATAGAGTCTTTGTTGTGATTGAATTGTTTTCAATCTTTAAAGCTTCACCTTTTTCTTCTTTTAAATTTGTATAATAAGCTTCCCGAATATCGAAATTGAATGTTAAAGTTTCATTTCTATTTTCATGATTCTTACCATTAAATAGACGAATAATATATCCTTCACCATCTTCAGCTTTCTTAATTGCACTGACAACCAATTGACTATTTGTTTTAAACATCGAATAAGATTGTGGTAAAGTTCCTTCAACTTCTTGTTGGCTGAAAATCAATCTTCCATTTAAGAACGATGAATAAACATAACCATCAATATGATTATTATAACGTCTTGCAAGTAAATCAATATCTGCTTCGTTTATATTTCCTGTATAAGTGCTTATACCAAAATCAAAATTCATTTCTTTTAGTAATTGTGCATCAGGTGTTTCAATAATTCTTTCCCCTGAAGCACGACCTGGACGATAAAGTAAATTTTCTTTACCCATAAATCCATATGTTCTATATAAAGTTAAACGAATTTGATTTCCTTTTTCACCAATCACTTCATATTCTCTTACACCTTGAGGATATAAAGCCATGCCTCTGGTTCCATCAGTTAATGAAACATAGCTTTGTGTTGGTTCAATGGCAATTGGAGGTTCTTGCCAACTTGATTGGTCATTTGCCCAGTTTGCAAGTTCAATCTCTTTATTATCTTTGATTCCATCTTTTTTACCTAAATCGGCTAAATATAATTTCATATCTTTTTTATAAATGTTTGGACGCTTAATAGAACCGAATTGTTGATCAGCATAGTTAAATTCAGTCACAAGTTCACTATCAAATAGCACACATAATCTATGTGATAAACCTTTATTATCTACATGAACATTGAAATCAATAACCTTACTACCTTTTCTTAATCCTACTTTTAAATTTACAGGTAATATCACTGAAGTTTTCTTTTGAGCACGTTCATCTAAGCTTGCAGGAACTTTCATATCAAAATGAATCAATGCTTCTTGATAAATATCAGAACCAATCACTTCATAAGAGAAAGAAGAATTAGTTGAATAAACTTCCATATCTTTTCTTGGTGGAGAATAGTTAAAGCTATCCCCATCATCGCCATTTTCAACAAGAACTGCTTGATTATGATAAGTATAATGATTTTCTTTATCTAAAATTGTAAGTGATCCATTGTCAGCAATTTCTATATGATAATACTCATTTTCTAATGTATTTTTCTTTTCTATTGTCAATTTTGAATCTTTTGTTAAGTCTAATTGATATTGAACATATCCCATTGCTGGCACATCTTTTGCATCAATTGCAATCACTGCTTCGACAATATTTTCAGGAGTATAAATTTTCTTTGACGGATTTAATTTGATTGTTTGTGACTTGACATAATCTGTTAAGTCTCTTTCACTCACAATTGTATAATCAATCACATTGCCTTGACTGTCTACAAGAGCAAATGATTCTTTTGGTAAATAAACTTTCAATATCACAACATCATTTCTTTGTACAGGTAAGGTATTGAATAATGTAATGCTCATTTTGGCATCACTTTGAATATGCGTTGCGATTAAACGCGAATGAAGTTCAACTAAGTTAACAGCAATATCTCTTGCTTGTTTATAACGGATAAGCACATCTTGGTTTGCTGTATCACTAATACAAGAACCGATAGAATCATGTGCTGCATTTTCAAATAATAATTTCCAAATTTCTTTCACAGCTTCATGAGGATAATCATTTCCTAATTGATAAGACATTGTTAGTAATGGTTCTAAGATATTTACAACATAATTTTGAACTTGTGTATTCATCACTTTTAAATCAGAACGAGATGAGAAAATAGATTTATGAATACGCATGTGTTTTGCAATAACAAGTTCTCCTTGTACTTCTTCTAATTTTGGGTTTTCACTTTTCACATCTTTAATATAGTCTTCAATACAGCTAATGACATATTCATTATCTGGATCTTTTTCATTACGTTCTTTAATAATATCTGGTAAATTTTTACGAATTGGTGCCTGGTCAAACCCATTAGGGAAATAGATATGACGTGTTGAAGAACGACCACCTGCCTTTTCAAAGCATTCTTTTTGCCAAAATTCTTCTTTTCCTTCACCTTCAGGAATATTTCCACCAATGTAGTAACCAAAAGGAATTTGTGTAGCAAATACAACGCTACCATCATCTCCACGCCAATTAAAATCAGTATGGTTTACCATATCGTCACTGACACCTCGCCAGAATAATGTATCACTAATACCAAATTGACGATAGATTTGTGGCATGTTTCCAGCTTGTCCAAATGAATCAGGTACATATCCGACATTCATATATCCACCAAGAGCTTCACATGTTTTCATTCCATAATACATATTTCTGACAATACTTTCTCCAGAAATCACAAGTTGATCACTTTGTGTATACCATGGACCAATGATTAATTTTTTTGCTTTGACTAATTGTTCAATACGCTCTTTATCTTGTGGCATCCATTTTAAATAATCATCTAATAAAGAGCCTTGCGCATCGACCATATAGTATTTAAAATCTTCATTTGATTCTAATGTATCTAAAACATCTTTTAAATCTTTCATCAAATAAACTTTAGAACGAGATGTTGTAAAATACCACTCACGATCCCAATGACTATGTGGTACAACATGAATTTTTCTTTTCATTTCTAACCTCCTAAAATAATAGGAAGATATGCATCTTCCCATTTTCTTTATTCAATTGTAATTTCAATATCATCAATATCAATATCTTCTTCACTAGAATCAGATTCATCATTGAAGTCAACAAGCATAGTTGATACAATCGCAATAAATAAAGCACCTACGATAATACCAACCAAATATGCCCAACCATTTGTAATCGAAATGAACCCATACATTCCTCCAACAGGCGGAATATTTGCTTGAGCACCTAAGATGCTACATAATCCAGCGCCAATTGCTCCACCAATCATATTGATTGGAATTAAAATAGCTGGTTTGACTAATGTGAAAGGAATAGCTCCTTCAGTAATACCGATGAATCCCATAACCCAGTTACCTTTTCCTGCTTCTTGGAAACTTGATGAGAATCTATTTTTCTTAATAACAGTTGCAATAGCATATGCTAGTGGTGGAATACAAATTGCACAGTTGATGTAAACATTAGGTTGATAAATACCTTCAGTTAATAAAACATTACCTGCCATCCATGCTGATTTATTGATAGGTCCACCCATATCTGAAGCGATCATAGCTCCTAAAATTAACGACATCACTAATTGACTTGTTCCACTTTGGCACATATCTCTTAACCAAGATACTAATGCATCATTAATAGCAGCGAGTGGAGTTGCCAAAATAACCCCCATAATAACAGCCACTAATCCAGTTGCAATAAACGGACAAATAACAAGTGGCATCATTTGTTGCATAGATTCAGGTAAATGAATGTGTTTTTTAGCCCATCTTACTGAATATCCTGCAATAAATGCAGCAATAACTGCACCTAAAAAACCTGCTTTTGTATTACTTGCTAAAGCACCACCAATTAAACCTGCACCAATTGCTGGTTTATCAGCAATACTATATGCAATAAATCCTGCAAGAACTGTATTGACTAAACCAATACCTGTCCACCCAACTTGTTCTAATAAATATAATACATGTAAAAATCCTTCTTTTTCTGCATAAGGATCTAAACTGTTAATCCCCATTGAAACTCCTATTAATTTAGGAATTGCAACAACTAATGATGCTCCAATGATAAGTGGAAGCATATAACCTATACCAGTCATCAAATGGCCTTTAGCTTCTTTTAAAAATTTTTTCATTTTTTCCTCTCCTTATTTATAAATTTGCGCTATAATGAGAGCGTGGACTTCATTATAGTCTATAAGTAACAATGCACGCCAATTGCTTGTTACTTTTTTATTTTTTGTTTGCAACAGCTTGAATGCATTTTTTAATCACTGCTTCAGGTGCTTTGATACAAGTTGTAATATCTACACGAATAACAGGTTTACCATCAAAACGTTCCATACCAACAATTTTTTGATCAGATGCAATAATCACAAAATCAGCAGTTTTTGCTTCTTCATCAGTAATTGCATTGACTTGTCCCATACTTCCTTGTTGTTCCATTTTTAAATCATAACCTAATTTTGCACCAGCTTTTTCTAAAGCTTTTGCAGCCATTGGTGTATGAGCCAACCCTGCTGGGCAAGCAGAAATACCGACAATTTTCATTTAATCTTCCTCCATATTTTTGATAATATATTTTTTTAACTCTGTTTTATCTTCTGATGATTTCACCATATCTTTAAAATCATCTTCTAATAAACAAGTAGCTAACTTAGATATCATTTGTAAATGCACATTTCCCTCATGATGAGCAGGAACCAATAATGCAAAAATATAACGAACTACTTGGTCGTCTAAAGTTCCCCACTCGATACCATTTTTCACTCTTAAATACATAATAGCAATTTGGTCAACTCTCTCACTACGAGCATGAGGAATTGCAAATCCATCCTGTAATCCTGTTGGGAATTCCTCTTCACGATTTAAGAAATCTTGATATAAACCATCTCTATCACGAGTAATTCTTTGTTCATATGCATGATCACAAATAAATGAAATTAATTCTTCTTTTGTGTTTGCTTCAACGTCTAAATAAATATTTTTTTCATCTAACATTTCGTCACCCCCTGACTACAGCTTATAGTTTACACGAAACGGAATAAGGGCTCAACCAAATGAATTTCCAGTTTCAAATGGAAATTCTATGAAAACTCTTTCATCATTTCCACATAAAAGTGGAAATTGTCGATACATCCAAATATTTGCGATTTTTTTAAAATCCTATTACTATATTGAATAGGGATATGAAAGGAGGTTTTTTCACTGTTTCCATATAATCGTTTAAATGAAATTTTTTATTATATAAAGAATCATGAATTTACCAAAGCCCAATTATTGGCTTCACAATTAAATATTACTGAAAGAACAATTAGAGGCGATATTCAAGTGATTAACGATATATTAGAACCTTTTCAACTTCAAATCAATCTTAAAAGAAAATATGGATATTATCTAGAAATCAGTAATCAAGAACTTTATGAAGAATTTTTAGTGCAACTTGATTCACAAAAAAAATCAACACTTGATACACCAAGTGATCGTATCAAGTATATTTTAAAGACATTACTTTATCGTAATGATTACATCACACTAGAAGAGTTATCACAAGATATTTATATTAGTAAAAACACAATTCAAAATTATATCAAGCAAATTAAACAAACAATTTCTACTTATAATTTAGAATATATTACCAAAGTTAACTATGGTGTAAAGGTTATTGGAAATGAAGATGACAAAAGGAAATGTTTAATTGATCAAGTATTTGCCCATGATTTTGAGAACTATGTTGTTGGATTTTCTCATGAAGAACGTGCTATATTTAAAGGGATTGATTTAGAGTATATTCAAAAAGTAATTATTCATTCTTTAGATGCTCAAAATATAAAAACAACTGATTTCAGTTTAAAAAATTTAATTATTCATTCCGCATTAATGATTTCGCGTATTCAAAATGATTGTTATATTCATACAAACAATCAATTAAAAATCCCAAAAAAAACATCATATATCGTTGAGAATATCTGCAAACAATTTGAAGATTATTTTCACATTACAATTAGCAATGGTGAAAAACAATATTTTTATTTACACTTAGTTGCAAATACAGATTATGAAGTGTCCTCACTTAATGTTGATGATATTAGAAGTAAAGTCAAACATCTTTTAAATATTGTTTATTTTGATTACAGTTTTGATTTAAGAAACGATGAAATTTTAGTCAATGATTTATTTTATCACTTCCAATCGATACTCACAAATAAAACGTTTTCTATTAATAAAAGAAATCCTTTATTAAATACAATCAAAGCGAATTTCCCACTTGCTTTTGATATCACTTTAACATCAACATCCAAAGTGTTTTCCTCTCCACCTTATACATTGAATGAAGATGAGGTCGGTTATGTTTCCTTGCATATTGGTGCTGCTATTGAAAGATGCTTTTCCGGACAAATTCAACGTAAGAGTACAATTTTAGTTTGCGGTTCTGGACAAGCAACAACACGTATGCTAGAAGCAAGATTAAACGCTTACTTTAATGATAAGATAACCATTGTTAGAAAAGCTTCATATAAAGAATTTATATCATATACTGAAAGAGAATTAAAAAATGTTGATTTTGTGATTTCTACAATTCCTATTGAAAGTCCATATATCCCTGCAATTGTGGTAGATTTCTCACTTACAAATGATGATATTGAATCCATTTCACATTTTTTATCAAATATGTCTATTGATAAAACACAGAAAACAAGTCAATTCTTTGATGAATCACTTTTCATCAAATTAAAAAGTGTTAAAGATAAAAATCATTTGATTCGTATGTTATGTGAAAAACTAGAAGAAAACCATATTGTCAATAAAAATTATTATGAAAGTGTTATAAAAAGAGAAACACTAGCCAAAACAAATATGTCCGATTTTTTCGCACTTCCTCATCCAATGGAAGTTTGTGCTAATGAAACAAAAGTTGCCGTTGCCTTGTTGGATGACCCACTATTATGGGATGAGAATGATACCGTACAAATTGTTTTCTTAATTGCAATTAAACAAGGTGAGCAAAATGATATTGAGCATTTATATGATGTCTTTATTGAAATAGTCAACAATAATAAACTCCAACAATCCATTACTCATTGTCAAAACTATCAACAATTTATAGAGATTCTTTCTCAAAATATTGATTAAAAACAGGTTAACGATATGTTGTGAACTCCAAAATTTGGCAATAAAATAGAGTCAGAAATAAATAAATGATGATATCATGAAAAAATATATTTTATCAAAGATAATAATGATACAGCACTGAAGAGCAAATTTTTTCTAATTAATAACGTGATAAAATAACATTGAAAAGGGAGAATATGAGAATATATTCTCCCTTTTTTTCCAGTAAAACAAAAAACGAAGGTGAATGGTTGGATTGTCAACACTTTTTTGGACACTATCTATGAGAACGTACGATACTCAACAGTTGTCTTATGTCCTAGTGAACTATGAATTCTAATATTATTATACCAATTTACATAATCAAACAATTCTCTTTCTAATTCTTCAAAATCATTAAATATGTACCAAGTAAAGATTATAAGAAATTCACACAATCTTTAAAACGAATTTATGGTGCTACTAATATAAAAATTGCAAAAACGTCTTTTGAAACATTTCAAAAAGAATAGGCTCAATACCCAGGTGCCGTAGATGTTTGGAAACGAAATTTCATACATGTTGAACAGCTTTTTAACTATGGAAGTGATGTTAGAAAAATCATGTATACGACTAACGTAATTGAATCAGTTAATTCTCGTTTTTGAAAGCTTACTAAAAAAGGAACATTTCCTAATGAAAATGCATTGTTTAAACTATTATATCTAAGAATTAAAGAATTCGAAAACAAATGGGAAAATGGACATACTAGGAATTGGTCAATGGTATTAAATCAATTGATGATAGATGATCATTTTACAACTAGAATCAATCAATATTTAATTAGCCAATCTTAACAAAAAAAGATGCAATTATACGTATATTGCATAACCTTTTACATACTCAAAAAGCAGCAGTATTAAAGATATGTTTTAACACTACTGCTTATTAAATACAAGTTTTTTTAGTGACATTAAAAGAAATAATCACAAACTTAAATAACCTATTTTTTAGTAATTTTAAAATTACTTACACACTTTTCTTGACAAAGCCGTTCTTTTTTTTATTTTCTAAATAAGTCTTTGATTATTAAGTTTACCTGTTTGATTAAATTCAATCCATTCACATATATTAACAACATGATCACCAATACGTTCAAAGTATTTACCTATCATTAAGAAGTTAATCGTAAGATCTCCTTTATCTTTCGATTCTTTAATCATTTGAACAATATCTGCTCTTACTTTTTCAAATAAACGATCCATTTCTTGATCCATATCTTTTACTTTTAAAGCATGTTTTAAATCATGATGATGGAAAGCATCTAAAGATTCCTTAACCATCTTTGTTGCAACTTTAGCCATTTCTTGAATATGACCAATCATTAAGAAACTATCAATCTCTTGCATTTCTAATATAAGTTCCGCAATATCAGCACTTTGATCACCAATTCTTTCTAAATCAGTAACCACTTTTAAAGCTGTTGATACATCTCTTAAATCAGATGCAACTGGTTGTTGTTTTAAAATCAATGATAAACATTCTGCTTCAATTGATCTTTCTACATCATTAATTTGTTTATCACCACGAATAATATCTTTTGCTAGTTCATAATCTTGTTCTTTGAATGCTGTAACACAATTTTCAATAGCACATACAACTAAATGACACATTCTATCTAAATCAACATGCATTCTATTTAATTCTTGATCAAATTGACTTCTAAGCATGATTCTTCCCCCTATCCAAAACGACCAGTAATATAATCTTCTGTTCTTTTATCTTTTGGCATTCCAAAGACATCTTTAGTTTTACCATATTCCACCATTTCTCCTACTAGAAAAAAGGCAGTATAATCAGCAATACGACTTGCTTGTTGCATATTATGAGTTACAATCGCAATCGTATATTTTTCTTTTAATTTAGATAAAAGTTCTTCTATTTTTAATGTAGAAATAGGATCTAAGGCACTTGTTGGTTCATCAAGTAAAATCACTTCAGGTTCTACTGCCAATGCTCTAGCAATACACAAACGTTGTTGTTGTCCACCAGATAAACCTAATGCACTTGAATGAAGACGATCTGAGACCTCATCATATAAAGCAGCTGCTTTTAAACTATCTTCAACAATACGGTCTAATTCTTTTTTATTTTTTATTCCATGAATACGTGGTCCATAAGCAACATTATCATAAATAGACATAGGAAAAGGATTAGGTTGTTGAAAGACCATTCCTACTTTTTTTCTTAATAATGTTGTATCTACACGACTATCATAAATATTTTCATCATCTAATGTAACAGTACCATCAATTTTAACATTATCTACATAATCATTCATACGATTTAATGTTTTTAAAAATGTTGATTTCCCACAACCTGATGGACCAATAAAAGCTGTAATCTTATTTTCTTTAATATCTAAATTTACATCTTTTAAAGCATGTTTTTCACCATAATATAAGTTTAGATTTCTCGCTTGTATTTTATTTTCCATATTTATCTATTCCCTTCATTTACATCGAATTTACGACTAATCCATTTAGCTAACATGTTCAAACCTAATACAATAACCACTAATACTAAAGCAATAACAAAAGATACTTCATAATTTCCTTTAGCCATTTCTAAGTATAATTGAATAGTAAGGGTACCCCCACTGCTAAGTAAGTGACTAAAAATATTTTTTGGTAGTAGTGAAACAGATCCTGCTGTAAAGAGTAAAGCTGCCGATTCAGCAACGATACGCCCCATAGCAAGAATAACCCCTGTAAGAATACCAGGAATCGCACCAGGTAATAAAACCGTACGAATCATATACCACTTTGTTGCACCAATTCCAAGTGCTGCCTCACGATAGCTTTTAGGAACACATTCTAACGCTGTTTGCGTATTACGAGAAATAATTGGTAAAATCATAATCGCTAGTGTAAGAGATCCTGTTAGTATCGAAAATCCAAATCCACAAAATGATCCGAAAAACAACATTCCAAATAAACCATAGATAATAGACGGGATTCCCGCTAAAACCTCTGTAGTAAAGGAAATGATATTAACAAATTTTTTATTTTTGGTGTATTCATTTAAATAAATAGCACCACCAATACCAATAGGACAGGCTACAAGTAAAGTCACAATAACAATATAAACTGTATTAATAATATTAGGAAGAATCCCTACTGTATCATTAATAATACTTGTAGTATTAACTAAATATGAAAAGTTAAATGCCGGTACACCACGATATAAAATATAACCAATAATAATGAATAATATAAAGATAGCAAGAAACGAACTGAGTTGAATCAATGCATATAATACTTTATCGCTTAAACGATTCTTTTTTTCAAGAATTGTCGTACTATTCATCTTGATCACCTCGTTTCAAAATATAAGTTAAAACTAAATTAATAATCATAATAAAGATAAATAAAACTAAACCTATCGTAAATAAAACTTGTCGATGAAGTCCACTTGCATATCCCATTTCTGATACAATCGCTGTAGTTAAAAAACGAACAGAATGGAATGGATATGGTAAAGAAACTGCATTTCCGGCTACAAGTAAAATAGCCATTGCTTCACCAATTGCCCTTCCGACTCCTAAAACAATTGCTGACATAATACCTGATTTAGCACTAGGTACAACGACTTTAAAGATTGTTTGAATCTTACTTGCTCCAAGAGCTAAAGAACTTTTACGATAATCATCAGGAACGGCTTTTAATGCTGTTTCTGAAATATTAATAAGGGTAGGTAAAATCATAATTGCTAAAACAATAATAGCAGATAATAAGTTAGCCCCTCCTGTAAATTGGTGAGTTTTAGATCCTTTATAGATAAGTAATTCTAATTTATACATCATTGGATTAACAATTAAAATTCCTAATAATCCATAAACAACAGAAGGTATTCCAGCTAATAATTCAATTGCTGATTTTAATACTTTTCTTATTTTTTCCGGTGCTATTTCAGCTAAATTAATAGCTGTAAATAAGCCAATAGGAACCCCAATGACAATAGCCAAAAATACACCGACTATTGATGTCAAAATAATATAGGCAATCCCAAAATGAGGATGCGCCGCTGTTGGTGCCCATGTTGTAGAAAACAAAATTCCTGTAATTCCTTCTTTAAAAATAGCGGGTGTCCCCGATATAATCATATATCCTGTAATTGAAATAACAGCAATTACAGAAACAATGGCACAGCCACGAAATATCATCGCGGCTGTTTTTTCTACAAGAGATTTTGTTTTCTTATGGTTCATTACTGATAATATCTGTTTTTCCATAATAAATCCCTTCTTTATTTATTTGGTGTTACTAATCCTACTTTTTTAATAATCTTTTTACCAGCATCACTTTTTACGAAATCGAATACTGCTTTAACTTGTTTAGATTGTTTACTAATTTTACCTTTAGTTGCCATGACGAATGGTCTTTGTAAAGTATAGCTTCCATCTTTAACAGTTTTTTCACTAGGTTTTACACCATCTAATTTCATTGCTGTAACTGTGTCATCTAATACATCTAATGATACATAACCAATTGCTCCTGAAGTTTTAGCAACTTTAGCTAAGACTGCACCAGTTTCATTTAATTCTTGAGCATATTTACATTGATCTTCGATTTTTAATAATTCTTCAAATGCTCCACGAGTTCCTGAACCAGCTTCACGTCCAATAACAACGATGGCTTCATCTTGTCCACCAAGTTCTTTCCAGTTAGTAATTTGACCTGTGTAGATTTTAGATAATTGATCTTGAGTTAAGTTTGTTACTTTATTTGATTTGTTAGTAATCATTGCAATACCATCAATAGCAACAACGTTTTCTTCTAAGCCATTTGCTTTTTCTTCATCAGTTAATGCACGAGAAGAATCTCCGATATCAGTAGTTCCTGATGCTAAAGCTTCTAACCCAGCTCCTGATCCTGTAAATTGTGCTTCTAATTGTAAGTTTGGATATTCTTCTTTAATTCCTTCTGATAAGGCATTAACGAATTTTTCCATTGAAGTTGATCCGTTTAAACTTACCTTTCCACTTACAGCACTTGAAGCACTATCACTTGATCCAGTACTTCCACATCCAGTTAAACCTAGACATAATGTTAAAACCATTAAAAATCCTAATACTTTCTTTTTCATTCTGTTTCCCTTCCTTTGTTTTCTTAAGACAACTACATCATATTCGTTTTCTCCCTTTACGAAAATCAAAGAAGCGTATGGTTTATGTTAAGATTATGTAAAGTGAAAAAAGTGTAACTTTCGTTACACTTACAATAAATTCATGATACCACTGATACCAATAACAACATATATGATTTTCTTTACATTCTTTTCATCTATATAATCAATTACTTTTCTAGCAATAATTGTACCTATCATAATACCTATGGCACCAACCAAAATAAATGTAAACTGATGAACTGTTAAAATGCCCTTAAATACTCTAAAGCCTGTATTATAAACATTATTAATTAAAAAGAATAATTGAATACACCCTAAATATTCCTTTTGTCCTTTCGTTTTATTCATAAAATATAAAACCATTAAAGGACCACCAATACCAAACAAACCATCACAAATGGCAGAAATAACAATACATAAAATACTTAAATATATATTCATTTTTATCTGTTTATTATCTCTTTGAATAAAAAGATAATAAACAGCAAGGAATATTAAAAATACGCCTAATGCTTTCTTTAAAAATAATGCATTTAACATTGAAGCATAAGAAATCGTCAGTGTACAAGTAAGCATATATAAAACTAAAGGTATCATTACCTTTTTAATATTGATAGTTTGACGATATTGGTAAACCATCGTTGCACTTAAAGCAATACAAATAGCACTTGTTATCGCAGCACTATGTGTGATTGAACAAACATAGGGTAAATACATCATTAAGACAATACCTGAACCAAAGCCTGTTATCCCTTGTAATAAACCCGCTAATAATGAAATCAATAAAATCATTTTGATTCCTCCTATCTATTATCATATCTGATTTTAATAAAATTACAAATATTTATATTTTATGATAAACTATAACTAACAGTTATAGGAGGATATTATGGAATTACGTCTTTTACATTATTTTTTAGCCATTTGCAAAGAAGGCAATTTAACTCATGCAGCTTTACAACTTCATATTTCGCAACCAGCATTATCTAAACAACTTAAAGAATTAGAAATAGAAGTGGGTGGTCCCTTATTTATTAGAAGTAAGCAAAAAATGATTCTTACTGATAAAGGCATATTATTTAAACAACGTGCCAAACAAATTATAGCCTTAACTGAAAAAACACTCGATGAAATGCATCAAGAACAAGATATTGTTGGTAATCTCTATATTGGCACAGGACACACGGATCATTTATCTAAAATCCTGAAAATAATTCATGATTTTCAAGTAATCCATCCTCATGTTAAATTTCATCTTACCAGTGGTGATAAATATACATTGTTAGAACAAATAAACCAGGGGTTACTTGATTTTGGTATTTTTATTCGTGAATTTGACAAAACAAAATATGACGGTATCCCTTTAAACCTCACTAATCAATTAGGTATACTTGTAAGCAGTGATCATCATCTTGCATCTAAAGATATCATTAATGCTCAAGATATTGAAAATGAAGCCATTATTGTATCCAGACAAGCTTTAAACGATGGTGAAGTTCCTTCATTTATTAATGAAGATCATATTATAGGAACTTATGATCTTCCAGAAATAGGAAAAACAATGGTGAAAGAAAACCTAGGCATCGCTTTAATCATTGATAATAAAAACACCGATCCTCTTTTAAAGTTTATTCCTATTGAACATATGCCTCAATTTAATTGGTATATCATATGGAAAAAAGACTCTAAAACAAAACTCCAACAAACTTTCATTGATGAACTATATAAAAAAGAGACTGAAGATCCTAAACTAAAAGGTTAGGTTCCTTCACAGTTACTTTCTTATTTACATTCTAATAATATTTGATAAACTTCATCTTGAGTTAAAGTACGAGGATTTGTTTTAATAATATTTGTTGTATTGGCTACTTTCTTTAATAAATCATCTGTAATAACAACCTTTGAATGAAGTTCTTTGAGAGTTGTTGGTAAATGACATTCTTTAATAAATTCTTGTAATGCCTCTAAACCAGCTTGAGCTGTTTGTTGATTAAAGACAACTTGAGCAAACTTTGTTAGCTTTTCATGAGCATCATCTAAAATATGATAACAATAAACCGGTTGAATAACCGCAAGTCCTTGACCGTGATTACAGTCTGTAAAAGCCCCTAATTGATGTTCAATTTGATGCACTTGGAAATCCGTTTGACGTCCACATTTTTAAAATACCATTTTCTGCCATCGCTGAATTCCACATTAAGTTACTTCTAGCTTGTTCATCATGAATATCTTTTAATAAACGTCTCATATTCACAACTGTATTTTTCATGACTGCTATAGCAATATCATCAGAAACATTATCTTGATCAGAATTTCCTAAATAGGTTTCTAAAGCATGACTTAATGTATCAAATGCTCCTGATAATACTTGCATTGTTGGAACTGTCATTGTATAAGTTGGATCTAATACTGCAAAATCAGCAGTTGAAGCAAAGATACCACCTTTCCAATTCTTTTCTTCATGTGTAATAACAGCTCCGCCATTCATTTCAGCACCTGTTCCTGAAGCCGTCACCACAGCCCCCATAGGAATCCCTGTTGTAGAAAATTGACCCTTAACATATTCTAAATCCCAAATATCTTCATCTATCGTAGCTTGGGTAGAGATGACTTTACAACAATCAATAACACTTCCTCCACCAACAGCTAAAATAAAATCAATTTTTTCTTTTTTAACCAATTCTACTCCTGCTTGTACTTTTTTATAAGTTGGATTTGACATAATTCCATTAAATTCAATAATTTCTTTATTTTCTTCTTTTAATGCAGAAACAATTTCATCATAGATACCATTACTTTTAATAGAACCACCACCATAAGCTAATAAAACTTTACTTCCATATTTCTTTAATTCATTGGAAAATGCTTCTTTGGCACTTCCTTTTCCAAAATAGACTTTTACTGGATAAGAATAATTAAATGTATTCATTTTATAAGCCTCCTTTATATCTTATCTATTACATAAATGATTATAATTTACGGTTGTAACTATCGGTCAAGCATTATATAATTTTTTTGAGGTGATTTGATGTATACCATGATGCAAGTATGTCGTGAACTTGATATGACTTATCAAACTTTAAAATATTATTGTAATGAGGGACTTGTCCCTCATGTCAAAAGAGATAAAAATAATCGTCGTATTTTTGATGAACATGATTTAAAATGGATCAAAGATCTTTCATGTCTTAAAAAATGTGATTTTAGTATTCAAGAAATGAAAGAATATTTAAAACTTTGTTTAGAGGGTGAAAAAACAATTCCTATTCGTCAAGAAATGCTTTCTAAAAAAAGAGCTAATCTTGAAAATACGATTAAACAATTAGAAAAAAGTATGGATTATATTGACTGGAAACAAAGTTTTTATAATGATGTCTTAACTGGAAAAAGACCTTATATAAGTAATCTTATCAATCTAGATAATAAAAAAGGGCGCTTTAAATAATCGAGTGCTTTTATGAAAATCGCTATAAAA